>NZ_QRKO01000001.1:157380-245125 GCF_003471985.1 Collinsella sp. AM15-2
GGTCCGACCGGGCCGCGCGGCAAGGAGATATATTGCCAGACCGGAGGGGCGCCGTGGGCGGGAATCTGGGCGTACACATTTCCTACACAGTTTGGAATCCGACTAACGTTTGCCAGCCGTTAACTACCGCTCGCCGAGCATCTCTTTATATAAGGCAGTCTCATGGTTAAAGCGGATACGTTCCCCTAGCTAAAGCACAGCCAGCATCGAGCAACTCATCACGTTCTTCCACCGAGAACCCCTCGGCGTAGACGCGCACCACTGGTTCGGTCCCGCTAGGACGGACCAGCAGCCACGTGTCATCCTCGAATGCCAAACGCAAGCCATCCATATGACTAACGTTTTGCGGCACCTTGCCACAAATCGACTTGGGGTTTACGCCCGGCAGCAGCGTTCGTAACGTTTCGGCATCTTCGGCCTCAAGGCGCAAATCGCGTCGACCGTAACTCGTCTTACCAAAACTGTCCTCGAGTTGGTCGACCAGAACGCCCAAAGGCGCGTCCGTCTTTGCCATAAGCTCACACAGAATCAGACAGGCGAGGATTCCATCGCGCTCGGGCATATGCGCGGCGATGCCGATACCACCGGCTTCTTCGCCGCCCATGAGGACGCCGCCCTTCTTCATCTCTGCCGCTATATATTTGAAACCGACTGGTTTGACGGTCACGCGGCAGCCAAGCGCCTCGGCAATGCGACGCACGAGCGTCGAGCACGAAAGATTGACGACGACGCGCCCCTCCAAATTACGAAATTGAACCAAGTCGCCCAAAACGAGCGCCATGATCTGATGCGGATGAATATATCTACCGCGTTCGTCGACCGCACCGATACGGTCGGCATCGCCGTCGGTCACCAGGCCTGCGCACGCCCCGTCCTCGACAACCGCACGCTCGCAAGCGTCCACCCACGGCTCAACAGGGTCGGGGCAAATGTCCTCTTGATCGGACGACTGTCCGGCATGAATCTCGTGCACCTCGACGCCTAGCTCCCGCAGCAGGTCGGCAAGATATCCCTGGGCCGCGCCGCCCATGGGGTCAACTACCACACGCAGGTGAGCGGCTCGAATGGCCTCGGCATCGACAAACGATGCCACCGCCTGCATATAGTCAGGAATAATATCCGCGGTGCGATAGCGTTCCTCGATCCCCATCGGCTCGGGGGCCATAGTCTCTTCGAGCTCTTCGATGACATCCTGATTGGCCGTCGAGCCATCTCCCATGCGCAGCTTAAGGCACAGATACCCCTGCGGATGATGGGATCCCGTCACCATGAGCGCACCGCAGGCCTCGCCGTCATACGCCGCCGCCCACGTAAGGGCGGGGGTCGGAACAGGCCGAGATGCGAGCACTGCGTCCAATCCGTGAGCGGCAAGCACGCCTGCCGCAAGCTCAGCGAACTCGCGCGCTAAGGGCCGAGTGTCGAACCCTATATATACCGTTTTGCCCGGATTGGTCTTTTGCCACAACTCGCCGACGGCATCGGCGATACGGGCAACGTTATCGGCAGTGAAGTCCTCATCGACGCGAGCGCGCCAACCGTCAGTTCCAAAATGAATTATCGCGCACACGCGCAGACACCTCGCAGTGTTTGGATCATGGTACGCATGAGGTATACCCGCAGCACGCACCCGGCAACCTGCCGGTACCAGCATTCACCATTTGGGCAAATGCTGCCGAGGACATGCAGGCAATAAAAAAACCGCCCCGTATGGAGCGGTTTTGCCCTTTATATATCGAGCGCCTCGGCCATCGCTGCCGTAGTGATTGCCGTGGTTCCACAGCAACTGCCCACCATTGCGGCACCGGCATGTCTCCATTCGATGCATGCGCGCGCGAAAGCTTCGGGGTTCTCGTGCCATACGGGGCCATCCTGAGTCTGGACCGGATCGCCTACGTTGGGACGCACCGTGACGGGAGTAGTCGCCGATGCAACCATCCTGGGCACCGCCGCGTTCGCGGCCGCAAGCGAACAGCAATTAACACCAACCGAGTTTGCGCCGTGTTTTTCGGCGTACAAAACGGCTGCCTCGATGTTGAGGCCATCGCCCAACAGGTCGCCTTTATCGTCAACGACAAAACTCACCAGGACAGGCATGCCGTCGGCGGCATCTCGGGCGCCGGCAAGCGTGGGCTGCAAATTACGGATAGACGTCACCGTCTCGATCAGCAGACCGTCAACACCAGCATTGAGCAAGGCGTGCGCCTGTTCGCGCGCAATGCCTCGGATTTCACGATACTCGACAGAGTCTTCGGCAAACCACTCAATACCGATCGGGCCCATCGAGCCCAGTAGCAGCTGAGGGTGCGCCTGGCGGGCATCGTCGACGGCCCCGCGATTGACCTCCGCCACGGACGGCGCAATCTGATCGTGCTTGAGGGCATAGCTCGATGCCTGAAAGGTGTTGGTAATGAGCACCTGCGCGCCGGCGGCGACATACAAGCGATGAATACGAGAAACGGTCTGCGGCTCTGCCAGATTCCAAAACGCCGGTGGAATGTCGGCGGCATCGTACTCACTCAACAGAACACTGCCCATGGGGCCCTGCGCCAACAAGGTCTCGCTCGACAAGCGGCGCGTAAGTTCCTCGGCACCAAAGCGGTTGTAATAACTCGTATCCATATATATCCCGCTATTCCTCGACGCTGATTCCCTGCTTTTCGAGATAGGCGAGCCAGCGGTTCATCGTGTCCTCGGATAGCGCATGCTCCATCATGCAGGCCTCGGAATCGGCTCGCTCAAATTCGACACCAAGCTCCTGAACCAAAAACGTGCGGATGAGGCGATGACGGTACCAGATAGCCGTACCAACCTCGCGGCCGCGATCGGTCAGGACTACCTTGCCGTAGTGCGATTGCTCGACAAGTTCGGATGCTTTGAGCGCCGAAACCGCTTTATTGACCGATGCCTTGGAGACGCCAAGGCGCTGCGCGATGTCGACCGATCGCACGCCGTTGGTTTCCCCCTCTTCGCTTTCAATGCGAACCATGCACTCCAAGTAGTCTTCGTTCGCCACCGTCAGATGTAGTTCGCGCGAGCTATTTGTCGTATCCATGATCTTCCGTCCCTTCTGCATTCATTGGCTGATTCTACCCCATCCAAGCGTCGCGGTATGCCGTGGCATACCGTGCTAGAGTTCTTGTTGCACACGACGACCAAGATTGGAGCGGTCTTTATGGAAAACACCACCACGAACCCCGATGTCCTCGAGCGCTTTTTGCGCTACGTCCAGATCAACACGCAGTCCGAGGATGCAAACTGCGACCAGGTACCCTCGAGCGCCGTTCAGTTTGACCTTGCCAACGTGCTGGCTGAAGAGCTGCGCGAGCTTGGTGCGGAAGATGCCCACGTGACCGAGCACGCCTATGTCTGCGCGCATATCCCCGCAAGTGTGGGCGCTGAGGACAAGCCCGCCCTGGGCCTGATCGCCCATCTCGACACCACCGAAGTTGCACCGGGCGCCGGCGTGAAGCCGCACATCGTGCACTACGAAGGCGGCGACCTGGTCTGCGGCACGGTTGACGGTAAGCCCGTTGCCATGAGTACCGCCAAGCTTCCCGCCCTGAACGACCTCGCGGGTGAGGACCTGGTCTGCAGCGATGGCACCACGCTGCTGGGCGCGGACGACAAGGCAGGCGTCGCCGAGATCATGTCGCTTGTCGCGCGTATCGCTCAGGACCCTTCTCTGCCCCATCCCGCACTCGGCATTTGCTTCTGCCCTGACGAGGAGATCGGCCACGGAGCCGAGCTGTTGGATATCGATACCTTTGGCTGCAAGTATGCCTACACGGTCGACGGTGGCCCCATCGGCGAGCTGGAGTGGGAGTGCTTTAATGCCGCTGAGGCGACCGTCTGCTTTGAGGGCCAGTCCATCCACCCGGGCGACGCCAAAGGCCGTATGGTTAACGCAGGCAATCTGTTCTGCGACTTCAACGCGTTGCTCCCCTACGTGCAGCGCCCGGAGTATACGGAAGGCTACGAGGGCTTTTATCACCTTGAGGGTGTATCTGCAACCGTCGATCACGCCACAGCGCGCTATATCGTCCGCGACCATGACGCAGCCAAGTTCCAGCAGAAACTCGACCTTATTGATGCCGCCGCCTCGATGCTCAACCAGCGCTTGGGTGACAAGCGCGTGACGGTCGAGATTAAGCAGCAGTATCGAAATATGGCCGAGATCGTTCGTGACTATCCCGAGCTTATTGATGTTGCCAAGGAAGCCTACCTTGCCTGCGGCGTTGAGCCCCAAGTGCTGCCGATTCGCGGCGGCACCGACGGCGCGCAGCTGTCGTTCCGCGGTCTGCCCTGCCCCAACCTTTCCACCGGCGGCTATTGCTACCACGGCGTCAACGAGTTTGTCCCGGTCAGTTCGCTCGTCAAGATGACCGACGTCCTGCAGGAGCTCGTCGCCCGTTTCGCATAAGCCTGGCTGCATAAGCCCAAAAGACGAATCGCCCCGTCCTCTACAGAGAACGGGGCGGTTTTTGATACAAGGGGAGTAGTCAACATCGCAGGTTGAGCCAACGTCAGCGAGCGACGTCCAAGGCGAACAAGTTGGCATGAAAAAGGCAGGGCATTGACCTTCTGGTCATGCCCTGCCTTTTGAATGACAAATTGTCGCCTTGGACGTCGCGCAGCGTCGAGTCGTTACGGCGTTTGGTAAAACGCCGTAACTTAGTAGTTGGCCTCGTAACCGTTGCCGTCGCCGGTGGGCTGTTCGTAGTAGTCCGAATCGCTCGAATCGCTTGAGCCATCGGAATCGTCAGAGCTGACCGATGAGGTTGCGGTGCCGTTTGCGTAGTCGTCAGACGTGTTGTTGCTGAGGTCGCCGATCGTAGAGCTGGAGCCGTCGGAAAGACCCATGGTGTTGGGACCCTTGGGATCCTTGCCGGCATCGACGCGCTCCATCATTTCCTTGAGCTCGTCCTCGTAGACAAAGACGTAGCTCACACCGTCAATCATGGTGCTGTCGTCGGCGTACGAAGGCAGGTTGGCCGAGTAGATACCGTCGACATCCATACCGCGCATGGCGTTGACCGTAGAGACGATATCCTGAACGCTCATATCGGTCACGAGCATATCGGACAGCGAATTAACCAGGCCAAAGATCTTCGTGGCATCGAAGTTATTGAGAATCTGGTTGGCAAGGGCGCCAAGCACCTGACGCTGGTGGCGCATGCGCGTGTAATCGCCGTCGGCATAGGTGTAGCGGCAGCGGGCATAGGTAAGGGCGGTGGCACCGTCCATATGCTGCTGGCCAGCGGTAATCTTAATATCCAGGTGCTCGGGGTCGTCAACATCATCGGTTGCGTTAATGTCGATACCGCCAACCGAATCAATCAGCGCCTGCATACCGTCGAAGCTAACCTCGGCATAGTGGGAAATCTGAACACCGCACAGCTCGTTGACCGCCTCGACCATGGCCTCGGCGCCGCCAACGGTATGGCAGGCGTTGATCTTCATGGTCTCGCCCTTGTACTCGACCTTGGTGTCGCGCGGAACGGAAATGAGCGTCGCCTGCTTTTGCGTGGGGTCGATGCGTGCCAGGATAATCGAGTCGGCACGATACGTATCCTCGCCCGGACGGCCGTCGGTGCCAAGAAGCAGCACGTAGAACGGATCCTTTGCCTCATCGGTGTCAACCAGAACCCGACGCAGATTGTCAGTAATGACATTAGAATCGCCGAGCTTGCCCATAATGGTGGCAAACCACAGGCCGGCAGCGGTAGTGGCACTCAGCAGCACGCCAAGCACGACAATGAGCGCGACGTGACGAATCGTGTGGCTACGGCGACGTTGACGAGCGCGCTCGGAATAGCGAGCCACGTTATCGCGACTGTAGATCTTGGCCTGCGCACCAGTTGAGGGTCTTCGGGTGGTGGTATCCGCGAGGGGCTTTTTATTAAACATAGGCAACCTGTATTAGTAGATGACGGGATCGGGGACGGTAGCATGCTCGACATGCGCGCCAAGCGCCTGCAGCTTTTCGACAAACTGCTCGTAGCCGCGCTTGATGTGATGGATAGCCGAAACCTCGGTCGTCCCGTCGGCGATCAAGCCCGCTACGACGAGGGCCGCTCCGCCGCGCAGATCGGGCGAGGTAACCTGTGCACCCGAGAAGCCCTTGACGCCATGAATCATGGCATGATGGCTCTCGATACGAATGTCGGCACCCATGCGCACCAGCTCAGAGGCAAACATAAAGCGATTCTCGAAGATGTTCTCGGTAATAACGGAACTGCCGCCGGAGAGGGCGGAGAGCACCATAATTTGTGCCTGCATGTCGGTCGGGAAGCCGGGGAACGGAAGCGTCTGGATGTCGACAGGCTTGATACGCTCGGCACGGTTCACATGGACGCCATCCTCGACGCGCTCGCAGTCGATACCCATGAGCTCCATCTTCTTGAGCACCATACCCAAGTGAATGGGACAAAAGCCCGTGACATCGACACCGCGATCGTCTGCCATCAACGCACCGGCGACGATAAAGGTACCGGCCTCGATGCGGTCGCCCACTACGCGATGGGTAACAGGATGCAGCTCTTCCACGCCCTCGATGGTCACGACAGGCGTACCGGCGCCAACAATCTTGGCACCCATTTCGTTGAGCATGTTGACGAGATCGACGATCTCGGGCTCGCGGGCGGCATTGTCGATAACCGTGGTGCCCTGCGCGCGCACGGATGCCATAATGAGGTTCTCGGTCGCACCGACACTGGCAAACTCGAGCGTGACGGTGGTACCGCGCAGGCCCTGAGGCGCGCTGGCGTTGATGTAGCCGTGGGCGGTATCAAACTCGACGCCCAGGGCCTCGAGACCCAGAATATGCATGTCGATCTTGCGGGCACCTAGGTTGCAGCCGCCCGGCATGGCGATCTTGGCGCGATGGAAGCGACCCAGCAGGGGCCCCATGACGGCGGTGGAAGCACGCATCTTAGCGACGAGCTCATAGGGAGCCTCCCAGGAATCGACCTGAGAGGTATCGATCTCGAGCGTGTGCTCGTCGAGAACATCGATCGTAGCGCCCATGCCCTTGAGCACCTTGCCCATCACGTGGACATCGGAAATATCGGGCACGTTCTGCAGCGTCGTCTTGCCCGGCGCCAGAAGCGTTGCCGCCATGAGTTTGAGCGCGGAGTTCTTAGCACCCGAGACGGGCACGGAGCCTCCGATGGCGTGGCCACCCTCAACGCGGATAATATCCAAGGTCTACCCTTTCAAAAAGCATGCCCGGGGTGGCCAAGCCATCCCGGGCATGATGTGTTCGCAAATGGTCGAACGCTAAATCGTTTGACTATTGGGCAAGCTTGAGCTTACACCATGCGATTTCATTATAGAGGTAGGCGCGGCGTGCATCATCCTCCGACAAATTACCCAGCTTCTCTTCAAAACCTTGAATATCAGCTTTAAGCTTGTCGGCATCGACGGTCGCCAAATCGCAAGCGCGCTCGGCGAGAACGGTCACGACATCGTCCGCAACCTGGGCATAGCCGCCGGCCACGGCAAACGTGTGGTCGACAGTGCCCATGGCCTTATCGGAAACGCGAACGTAACCGCGGTCGATCGTGCAGATCTCGCTGGAGTGAGCAGGCAGAACGCCAAACTCGCCATCCGTGGACGGAATCGACACAAACGCAGCGTCGCCCTCATAGGCGCAGCTCACGGGGCACACGATGCGGATACGCATAACCTACTTCTCCCCCATCTTGCGGGCGCGCTCGCGCACGTCCTCAATCGTGGAAGCATAGCGGAAAGCCTGCTCGGGCAGGTCATCGGCCTTGCCGTCGACAATCTCGGCGAAAGAGCGGACGGTATCCTCGACGCGGACGTAGACACCGGGGTTACCGGTGAACTTCTCGGCGACGTGGAAGGACTGCGAGAGGAACTGCTGAATCTTACGGGCACGGTTGACCGTAAGGCGCTGTTCCTCGGACAGCTCGTCCATACCCAGAATGGCGATGATGTCCTGAAGGTCGGAGTACTCCTGCAGGAGCTCCTGGACCTTGACGGCGACACGGTAGTGCTCCTCGCCGACGATCGAGGGATCGAGAGCGTCGGAGGAAGACGCGAGCGGGTCGATAGCCGGGAACAGGCCGAGCGACGAAATGCTACGCGAAAGAACCGTGGTAGCGTCGAGGTGCGTAAACGTCGTGGCAGGCGCCGGGTCGGTCAGGTCGTCTGCGGGGACGTAGACAGCCTGGACGGAGGTAATGGATCCCGTCTTGGTCGAGGTAATGCGCTCCTGGAGGTCACCCATCTCGGTAGCCAGTGTGGGCTGGTAACCAACGGCGGACGGCATACGGCCCAGCAGTGCGGAAACCTCGGAACCCGCCTGGGAGAAGCGGAAGATGTTGTCGATGAACAGCAGGACGTCCTGGCCGCGATCGCGGAAGTACTCAGCGGTGGTAAGGCCGGCCAGACCGATGCGCAGACGCGCTCCAGGCGGCTCGTTCATCTGACCATAAACCAAGCAGGTCTTGTCGATAACGCCAGACTCGCTCATCTCGAGGAACAGGTCGGTGCCCTCGCGGGTACGCTCGCCGACACCGGTGAACACCGAGGTGCCGCCGTGCTCCTGGGCGAGGTTGTTGATAAGCTCCTGAATCAGAACGGTCTTGCCGACGCCGGCGCCGCCGAACAGGCCGGTCTTGCCGCCACGGATGTAGGGCTCGAGCAGGTCGACGGCCTTGATGCCGGTCTCGAAGATCTCGGTCTTGGTGGTGAGCTCGTCAAAGCGGGGCGCTGCATGGTGGATGGGGTAGAACTCCTCCACCTCGGGCATGGGCTTGCCGTCGACGGGCTTGCCCATGACGTTCCAAATGCGACCGAGCGTCTTGGGACCAACGGGCATCTTCATGGGCTCACCGGTATCGGTGGCGATGAGGCCGCGTTGCAGGCCGTCGGTCGAGGACATGGCGACCGTGCGGACGACGCCGCCCGGAAGCTGGCTCTCGACCTCAAGGATCGTGCTCAGATGACCGATCGGGGTCTCGGCCTCGACCGTGAGCGCGTTGTAGATCGGGGGCACCGCGCCGTCAAACTTGACGTCGACGACAGGGCCGATGATTCGCACGATGCGACCATCACCGGCAGTCGTCTTCTTGGTGGCTTCCTCGACCGCAAGCTTTACGGTGTTATTAGCCATTACTGTTCCTCCAATGCTGAGGCTCCGCCGACGATCTCGTTGATCTCGGTCGTGATCGAAGCCTGGCGCACGCGACTATACGTGCGGGTAAGGGTCGAGATGATCGCGGTGGCGTTTTCCGTCGCGGAGTGCATGGCCTTGCGGCGTGCACCCTGCTCGGCAGCCGCCGAATCGATCAGGGCCTGGTAGATGACCGTCAGGATATAAGACGGCACAAGCTTGCCGAGAACATGCTCGGGAGAGGGCACGAACTCGAACGTGGACGAGATGCGCTTAGGGGCGTCGGTCTCGTTCTTACGCGGACCGTGGGCCATAGCGATCATCTCGGGGTCGAGCGGCAACAGATGCTCGACGCGAAGCTCCTGATCCACGCGGTTCTTGGCGTGGTGGTAGACAAGCTCGACACGGTCAAGCTCACCGGCACGATACGCATCGCAGATATGAGAGGAAATCATGCGGGCCTGATTGAAATCGGGCTCAGAGGAGTTGCCCTCAAAGTGCATGACAACGTTTGCGCGGTCACGGAAATACGTGACCGGCTTACGCCCGCACGCGATGATCTCGCACTCGATGCCGTCGTTCGCCCAAGAAGCGGCGAGCTTTTCGGCCGTGCGCTCCACCGTCGTATTGAAACCGCCGGCAAGGCCGCGGTCCGAGGCAATAACGACAATCAGGCCATGCTTGACGCTCTCATGCTTCTGCAGCATGGGATCGGTGCCCGAACAGGAGGCGTCGCCGGCGACCGTCAACATGACGTCGGTCAGCGCCTCCTTATAGGGCTCGGCCTGCTTGGAGCGATCGAGGGCACGACGGATCTTGGCCGTAGAGACCATCTCCATCGTGCGCGTGATCTGCTTGGTCGTGGTAACCGAGGAGATTCGCTTCTTAATGTCGCGAAGGTTGGCCATGGGGCTTAGTTCTCCTCTGATCCAGAAACATCCGAATGGTGCTTGGCCATGAACTGCTGCTTGAAGTCGCCGATGACGCGCAAGAGCTCAGCCTTGGTGTCATCATCGATCTTCTTGGCGCGAACCTTGTCGAGCAGCGAGCCAAAGCCATTGTCCATGTACTCGATGAGCTCGGCACGGAAGGGCAGCACGTCGGCGATCTCCAGGTCATCCAGGAAGCCCTCGTTGCCAGCGAACAGCGTAACGATCTGCTCGCCAACCTCAAACGGCTTGTAACGCGGCTGCTTCAGGAGCTCGGTCATGCGAGCACCATGGGTCAGCTGCTTCTGAGTAGCCTCGTCGAGGTCGGAGCCGAACTGCGTAAAGCCAGCGAGCTCCTGGTACGAAGCGAGGTCCAGACGGAGGTTGCCGGCGACCTGCTTCATGGCCTTGGTCTGCGCATCGCCACCGACGCGGGACACGGAGATGCCCACGTCGACTGCCGGGCGCTGACCCTGGAAGAAGAGCTCGGACTGCAGGTAGATCTGACCATCGGTAATGGAAATGACGTTGGTCGGAATGTAGGCCGAGACGTCGCCGTCCTGGGTCTCGATGATCGGCAGTGCCGTCATGGAGCCGTAACCGTTCTTCTTGGACATCTTGACGGCACGCTCGAGCAGACGAGAGTGCAGGTAGAAGATGTCGCCAGGATAGGCCTCGCGTCCGGGCGGACGATGCAGCGTCAGCGACATCTGACGGTAGGCCACAGCCTGCTTGGACAGGTCGTCGTAGATGACGAGCACGTGGCCGCCGGGGTTGGTCTCGCTGGCGGGCTTGCCGTCCTCGCCGTTGTACATGAAGAACTCGCCGATAGCGGCACCGGCCATAGGCGCGATGTACTGCATAGGGGCGGAATCGGCAGCGGTGGCCGAAACGATGATGGTGTAGTCGAGCGCACCGTGCTGAGCGAGGGTCTCGCGGATGTTGGCAACCGTGGAGGCCTTCTGGCCGATGGCGACATAGATGCAGACCATGCCCTTGCCGCGCTGGTTGAGGATAGCGTCGATGGCGATGGCGGTCTTACCGGTCTTACGGTCGCCGATGATGAGCTCACGCTGACCGCGGCCGATAGGCACCATGGAGTCGATGGCCAGCAGGCCGGTCTGAACCGGCTCGCACACCGGGGTACGGTCGATGACACCGGGGGCCTTGAACTCGATGGGGCGACGGTGCGTGGCGACGATGTCACCCAAACCGTCGATAGGCTGGCCGAGCGGATTGACGACGCGGCCGAGCATGGCGCGGCTCACAGGGATATCCATAATGCGGCCAGTGGTGCGGCACTCGTCGCCTTCCTTGATGGCGTCGACGGCACCGAACAGAACGGCGCCGACCTCGTCACGGTCAAGGTTCTGGGCAAGGCCGAAGACGGTCTCACCGGTATCGGAGCTCTTGAACTCCAGAAGCTCGCCTGCCATGGCGCTCTTGAGGCCGGAGACGCGCGCGATACCGTCGCCTACCTCGTCGACCGTTGAAACCTCATGCGTATCGACCGTCGCGGAGAGGCTCGTGAGCTGCTCCTGCAGTTTCTTGGCGATATCCTGGGCATTGAGGGTTTCGGACATTAGGCTTCACCTCCGTACGAATTAGCAGAGTTTGCGAGGGTCTCCTGCGCGATGCGCAGCTGCGTCTTGACGGAAATGTCACGACGCTCGCCGCGGGCCTCGAGCACCAGGCCGCCCACGATAGACGGGTCGACCTGCTCGATAAGGAATACCTTGCGGCCGAAGTCCTGCTCGCATTTCTTAGTGATGGTTTGACGCAGCTCGTCGTCGAGCGGGATCGCCGTGGTGACGGTCACGCCCACTACATCCTCGTCTTCCTCGGCAACATACTTAAAGGCAGCTGCCACCTTGGGAAGAAGGTCGAGCTGGTCGCGCTTGGACATGGTGTCGAGCACAGCGATGATCTCGGGGCTGGCGCTAGCCAGACGCTCGATCATCTCGAGGTCCTCGAATACATGGTTCTCGGCCTTGGCGGCTTCCAAAAGGGAGCGCGCGTAGGTCTCGAGCACCTTGTCCTGATAGCGGCTAGTCGGCATTCAGGCTACCTGCTTCCTGGATGTAGCGCTCGATGAGCTTCTTCTGCTCGGCCTCGTCCTCGAGTGCCTCGCCCACGATCTTGGTGGCGACGGCAACGGACAGGTCGGCGATAGAGCTCGCGGCACCGGCGTAGATGGACTTGCGCTCGTCCTCGACGGTCGTGTGGGCCTTGGCGATGATCTCCTCGGCCTCCTTGTGAGCAGCCTCGATGATACGGGCGCGCTCGGACTCGGCGTCCTTACGGGCCTCGAGAACGATGTCGGCAGCCTGACGACGGGCGTCGGTAACGATCGAGTCGGACTCAGCGCGCTTGGCGATAGCCTCCTGCTTGGTCTTCTCGGCCTCGTCGAGGCTCTCCTCGATCTTCTTGCCGCGCTCCTCCATGGTTTTCATGATGCCCGGCAGGGCGACCTTGGCCAGCACGATCCAGATGATCAGGAAGGCGATAAGCGCCGGGATGAACTCCGCCATCTTAGGGATGAGGATGTCCGCACCGGCAGCGCCGTCCTCGGCGAACGCGGAAACCGGCATGAGCAGCGCGGCCGCGGACGCGGAGAGTGCGATCGCGCTCTTCTGGGATGAAAGATTCATACTTGACGCTCCGTGCTATTTAACGATCAGCGCGACAACGAAGCCGATCAGAGCCAGAGCCTCGCCGAAGGCGGAGCCCATGATGAAGACGGTGAACACGCGGCCCTGGACCTCAGGCTGACGGGCCATAGCACCCGTAGCACCCAGAGCAGACAGGCCGATAGCAAGACCAGCGCCGATAACACCGAGACCGTAACCGATAACTCCCACGATTCCTCCTTTGTCGTGCGTGTCTTATTTCACGCAGGATAACCTTTTTTATAACTGCCGGGCTCCATGGGTACGGGCACCGGCGGTTTAACGAATTGCTTACCTTTAAGGCGCGAGCGGAAGGCTACTCCTCCTCCGCGACCTCCTCTGCCTCGGAGACATACACGGCGGTAAGGACCGTGAAGACGTAAGCCTGGATGGCGCCGACCACAAGCTCGATCGCATAGATCAGGATGAGGATGGCAAGCCAGGCTAGCGAAGGCAGGGCGCCAACGGCGTGGGCCGCGGAAACCTGCTGAAGCAGCGGCTGCATGAACATGCTCGCCATGATGGCGAACGAGCCCATGACCACGTGTCCTGCGAACATGTTGCAGAACAGACGGACGGCAAGCGTGATGAGACGCAGGAAGGTCGAGAAAAGCTCGACGACCCACACAAGCACGTTCATCGGGAAGCTTACGCCCTGCGGGGCGAGGCTCTTGATGTAGCCGATCACGCCGTGAGCCTTGCATCCGTAGTAGATGAAATACACGAAGGCGAAGATGGCGAGCGCGGCGGTGGAGCCGATTGCGCCGGTGCCGGGCTTCATTCCCGGAATCAGGCCGATCATGTTATTGATCAGGATGAACAGGAAAAGCGAGCACAGGAACGGGAAGTGCTTCTTCCAGTTCTCACCCACGACGCCCTTGCCGATATCGTTCTCGACGTACTCGATGATGTACTCGAAACCGTTGACGAAGAAGCCCTTGGGGACCAGGGTCTGCTTCTTCTTGAACACGGCCAGGACGATCAGGAGCACGATCGTGGAGACGATCAGCCAAAACGAGTACTGCGTGATGCCGCAGCTCAGATCGCCCACGACAGGGGTGGAGCTGAACTCGCTGACCAGATGATTAATCTCATCAGGCAGCTTTTCAAAAATTTCCACGACTTACCTTTCGACCTCATGAGGATCTCGCAGCGCCTTGACGACACGAACCGTGCAGGCAGCCATAAAGGCCACGAAGCCGATCGCCTCGCCCAGGAGGAACATGCGAAATGCCTCTCCGAACAACACAAACACAACCAAGGTAAAGACGAGCAGGGCGATTGCCGAGACCGCAAGACTCACCATACCCTTGAGCATGTCCGCATTCTGTTTATCGTCAAGAACCGGCTTGAGCGTAAAGACAAAGGGAAGGAAGGCAATTGCGCCCGCGATGGCGCCTGCAACGATAGCGAGCAGATCGGCTATCTGAAACACTGGCGTCCTCACTTTCCTTTTTAACGCTTCACAGAACAGTTCCCGCCAAACATTGGTGACTATTGTACGAGCCAATCGCTAAAGTACAACCGAAAAAGCATCGGTTAATACGCACCTGTTCGTTTTCTTAAGACCTTCTTTATGCCGCAGGTACGGTAATACGTTTTTCTCGAACCCTGCAGGGCAAAACGTCCGTTAACAGGAGTGCGCGCGGTCGCCTTTTGTTCGTCCGCGCGCACCGTTTCTTCGTATTTGCAGCCGCGGCCGTTTAGCCCAGCGACTAGAGCGTGCCGTAGATGCGGTCGCCGGCGTCGCCGAGGCCGGGAACGATGTAGGCAGCCTCGTTGAGATGGTCGTCGATGGCGCAGGTATAGATATGTACATCGGGATCCTTCTCGGTCAGCGACTTGAGGCCCTCGGGGGCCGCGACGATGCACAGCATGCGGATGTCCTTGACACCGCGCCCGCGCAGGTAGCTGATGGCCATCTCGGCCGAACCGCCCGTGGCGAGCATGGGGTCGACGACCAGGCAGATGCGCTGGTCGATATCCTTGGGCATCTTGCAGTAATACTCGTGCGGCTCGTGGGTGACCTCGTCGCGCTCCATGCCGATGTGGCCCACGCGAGCGGAGGGCACCAGGTCGAGGATGCCGTCGACCATGCCAAGGCCCGCACGCAGGATGGGCACGATGGCGAGTTTCTTGCCGGCGAGCTGCTTAAACGTTGCGGTGGTGATAGGGGTCTCGACCTCGACGTCTTCCATAGGCAGGTCGCGCATGGCCTCGTAGCCGTCAAAAAGCGCGAGTTCGCGCACGAGCTGACGGAACTGGTTGGTGCCGGTGTTTTTGTCGCGCAGGATCGACAGCTTGTGCTGGACGAGCGGGTGATCGACAAGCGTCACACGGGACGCATCGTAGGTGACGGTCATGGGTTGATTGCCCCTTTCGTTGCGGCCGCAAAACGGCCTTGCTGACAAGGCGCGCAGCAATGTTGCCGCCGCACGCCATGCATTAGTTTAGCGGTTTGTTGTATCGAGCAGCCCATCGCAGCCCTACTGTGCGGTACTGAGCGAGCGCCTGACTGCATCACACCAGCCCGCAAGGTTTTGTTCGCGGCGCTCGGCGGACATGTGGGGAAGGAAGGTCCTAACGATCTGGGCATTTTGCTCCAGCTCTTCCAGGTCTTCCCAATAGCCGACGGCAAGACCCGCCAAGTACGCGGCACCGATTGCCGTGGTCTCCACCGTCTCGCATTGCAGCACGGGAATATCCAGCAGGTCGGCCTGGAATTGCATGATGAACTCGTTGCGCGAGGCACCGCCATCGACAGACAGGCGCTCGATCGAAAGCCCCACGTCCTGCTCCATGGCGCGCAGCACGTCGTAGCTCTGATATGCCATGGATTCGCAGGCGGCACGTACGATGGTCGCACGGCTCGAGGCGCCGGTCAGACCGCACACGATACCGCGGGCATGCGGGTCCCACCAGGGAGCGCCCAGACCCGCAAAGGCGGGAACGAAGTAGCAGCCCTCGTTGTCGCTAATCGAAGCGGCGAGTTGTGCCGACTCGCTCACGCTCGAGATGATGCCCATGTTGTTGCGAAGCCAGTTCATGGTGGAACCGGCAGCAAAGATGGAGCCCTCGAGCGCATAGCTGATCTTCCCGTTCGCAGCGATACCGATGGTGGAGACCAGACCGTTCTTGGATTCGACGATCTCGTCGCCGGTGTTCATGAGCATAAAGCAGCCCGTGCCATAGGTGTTTTTGGTCTGGCCGGGATGGAAGCAGCAGTGACCGAACAGCGACGCCTGCTGGTCGCCCGCCACACCCATGATGGGCGGCATGTTGGTCATGATGTCGCTCGCGACGCGGCCGTAGTCACCCGAGCTCCAGCGAACCTCGGGCATCATGGAACGTGGAACGTCAAAGAGCGCCAGCAGGTCGTCGTCCCAATCGAGCGTATAGATATTAAAGAGTGCCGTGCGGCTGGCATTGGTGTAGTCGGTGGCAAAGACCTGGCCGCCGGTGAGGTTGTAGATGAGCCAGGTGTCGATGGTGCCAAACATGAGGTCGCCCGCCGCCGCGCTCTCGCGTGCGCCGTCGACGTTGTCGAGAATCCACTGTACCTTGGAGGCCGAGAAATACGGGTCGAGCGTGAGTCCCGTGCGGGAGCGCACCAGCTCCTCGCAACCCTGTTCAACCAACGCGTCGATTGCCGGCGCGGTACGGCGGCACTGCCATACGATGGCGTTATAGATCGGCTGACCGCTCACGCGGTCCCAGACCACCGTGGTCTCGCGCTGGTTGGAGATGCCGATGGCGGCAATGCGGTCGGAGTGGATACCGCTCTTAAACTGGACTTCCATCATGACGGCGATCTGGCTGGCAAGGACCGCCATGGGGTCTTGCTCTACCCAACCGGGACGTGGGAAGCTGGTTTTGACGCTGCGACGTGCCTGCGCGACGATGCATCCGTACTCGTCGACGATGGTCGCAAGTACCGAGGTGGTGCCGCAGTCGAGCGCCATGATGTAGGAACCGCCAAAGTTAAACGAGGCATCTTCCATGCCCAGGCTGCCCAGATTCAACGACATCGCTTACACCTTTCTATTGCATCGGGTCGGACAGGACCCGTTCGATCTCTGATGCGGGAAGTGCGCCTTGGCGCAGGATCTGGAGCCCGCCGTGCTGGAACGACACGATGGTCGAGGCGTCGCGACACGGGGTCTCACCGGCGTCGACGGCAACATCGACCCCCTCCAGGATGCGACCCTCGACGGCGGCAAAGCTTGCCGGCGAGGGCGCACCGTGCGTGTTGGCGCTGGTGCAGGCAAGGGGGCTGCCACAGGCGCGAATGAGCGCCTGCACCACGGGCGAGGCCGAAGCGCGAAGTGCCACCGTGTCGTCGGCGGCGCGCATAAAGGTCGGCACGCAGGGGGCCGCCTTGACCACGATAGTCAGGGCGCCCGGCCAGCATCGTCGGGCGAGCACGCGGGCCTCGTTAGGGATATCCACGCCATAGCGGTCGAGCGCTTCGACGCCATCGACCAGCCAAGCGACGGTTTGCGTGAGTTCACGTTGCTTGAGAGTGAAGATGCGGCGGTAGCCGGTACCGAGCGCAGGGACCGCGGCGCCATTGACGGTGGCTTGCGGGTCGCGCGGCCACGAGGGGGATTCGCTTGTGTCTTGGGGTGCGGCGTCCGAAAAGGCGTTAACTGCCACAGCGACACCATAGACGGTCTCGGTCGGGATCAGGGCCAGACCGCCACAGCCGAGCACCTCGGCCGTGTGCTCGACGGCAAGCCGATGCGGCTCGCGCGCTCCCTCGTATACCCGATAGACCGTCTGCATGTGTATGCCAGCCCCTTACGCTCTGGTGCAAGTTTGTTTACTGTGGGGCATTCTCGCACGAAACGTTCAATCTATTTGCCCAGAGCGCATGTTGGTTTGGTGAGCGGCTCTAGTAGTCGGTGAAAGTAAGGGGGTTATTGGACGGCTACGAACTTCTTTGGTCTTCCGGCGTGACGTTCTTGGGCGGCGTAACGCTCGATACTGTCTATCGTTATCATCCGACGGCCGTCGACGAGTTCAACATCGAGTTTGCCGGCTTTGACCAGCGCGGTAATCCGCGGAGCGGAGACTTTGAGGTCCAGCGCTGCGTCTTTAAATGTTCGGCACGCCGCTTCCCGAGCGTCCTCGTGGTCGATTTCGACTGAAAGGGCCACGACCTCGGCCGAGCGTTCGTACCCTGCCGGAGTCAAACCGTTGTTGAGGTCGTCGGCCAAAAACGCCATCAGTGCCTCGGTAGCATGGGCAATCGCTTCTTCGCGCGTATCGCCATCGGCAAAGGCGCCGGGAATCTGCGGGAAGCTAGCGCAGTAACCGTCGTCTTCTTTTATGAGAACGCAGTCATAGGTAAATCGCTGCCTCATTTTGCCTCCAACTACCATCCAGCTTGGCGACGAATACTTGCCCACGTGCCCTTCTTTGGTCGATCACCACCAGAGCCGTTCACGGTGACAACACGGTCACCAGAAACATACTTAGCATGACTACCGACTTGCGCGACCTTCACGAATCCATCGTGCTTGAGTAGGGCAATGATTTCCCGAAAGGTAGGAGGTTGCATGGGCCGACCTCTTTCAGCCGTCCTAATTATAAACTAATTTATAGTTTTTGCTAACCAGTTAATAAATATTACTGGCGCTGTTTGGGCTCGGTGACGATGGCTCGGACGATGCGGGGGCGATCGGTGAGGTCGTGGACGATGCGCACGTCCGACAGACCCGCTTGGCGGCAGAGCTCGGCCGCAGCGTCGAGCGCGCCCTCGTAGAGCTCGCAGGCAAAGAGGCCGCCGGCGCGCAACATGTAGGGCGCCGCGTTGAGCAGGCGACGGAAGATATCGAGGCCGTCGGCGCCACCCTCGAGCGCCAGATCGGGCTCAAAGTCCTTGACCTCGTGCGGCAGCGAGCGCATGACATCGGTGGGGATGTAGGGCGGGTTGGAGACGAGTACGTCAAAGGTGCCCCACTCTTCACGGGGAATGGAGCTCACCAGGTTCGTGAGGCTGAAGGCGACCTCATCGGACGTGAGGCCAAGCGCATCGCGGTTTTTGGTAGCAAGGTCGATGGCGCGCGGCTCGATATCGGTAGCAGTGCAGGTGACGTGGCCGCGACGCTCCCAGGCGATCGAGAGCGAGATACAGCCCGTGCCGCAGCCGACCTCGAGAACGCGGGCAGTGCGGGGCTCGGCTGGGGCAGGCGCAGCGGCATCCTGAGCTGAAACCGTCTCCTGGTCGGCACCCTCGATGGCGATGCCGCATTCGTCGAGCTCGGGCTCGGCGGCTTCCGCGGCTTCGGCTTCTGCTGCTTGCGCGGCGGCTTCCTCGGCCTCGCGATCGGCCAGTTCCTCGGCATAGGCACGGCTGCCCAGTACGTCGCCGCCTAGCGCCGCCTCATCGGCAGCCGTCAGGTTAGCGGCACGGCGCTCGGCAGTCGCCCGTTCGTCTGCCAGCGCGGCCTCGGCCTTGCGTGCCTCCTCGACCTCATCGTTCCAAGGCAGCTCAACACGCTGACGGGCAGCAGCCTCGGGGCTCAGCACCTCGGCATCCAGATAATTGAGGACTTCCTCGACGAGCATCTCGGTTTCGGGGCGCGGAATGAGCACACCGGGAGCGCACGCGACGTCAATCATGCGAAACTGCGTGCTGCCGGTAATGTACTGTAGCGGCTCGCCTTTGGCGCGACGAACGACGGCCGCATGCATGGTCTCGAGCTGGGCCGCGTTAAGCGTCTCGTCCATACGCATATATAGGTCAATGCGCGCCAGGCCCGTGGCGGCGCACAGCAGCCACTCGGCAGAAAGACGGGGGTGCTCCTCGCCGCGCTCGGCCAGGTACTCCTTGGTCCACTCGAGACAACGCTTGATGGTCCAGATCTCGTTTGCCATGGGGTCCTCCCCTCTTAAGCGCCGGGCGGCGCGCGAATGTCGGAGCAGATTGTAAGCGAGGCCAGCGCTTGGCAAGGGACGATTGAAGGCGATTATCGAGAATCAGCCCAGAATTTTGTACCGAGCTCGCTCAAAGTGTTCGTTCGTCGACGTCTAGATTTGCATTCGTCAAGCTTTTGGCAAGGTTGCCCCAAAACTGACCAATATCTAACCAAGAACTTGCCACATCGCTTGACGCACGACCCATCAAAAATCGCTCCGCGACTTCTTGAACGATATTTTGAGCAATATTTTCGATAGCGGACTTATGCCGTCAATTACCTTAAGCAGGTAAGCAGCTCAAATGACATCACAGCCGACTGAATAAAATATCAAGGCAATGTCACCAATGACTCCCTACGGATCATTTGACAACCAAGGAAACGCCGATGTTTTGGCAATGTCAGCGAGCGCCGCCCAGAGCGAACAAGTTGGCATGAAAAAGGCAAGGCATAGACCTTCTGGTCATGCCTTGCCTTTTGAATGACAAATTGTCGCTCTGGGCGGCGCGCAGCGTCGAGTCGTTACGCGGTTTGTAAAACCGCGTAACCTACACGGCCTGTGCCAGCTTCTCGGCACGCTCGGCGGCGGCGAGCGCCTCGATGACGGTGCCGAGCTGGTCGCCCAGGAGGACGCCGTTGTAGGTGGAGTTGAAGCCGATGCGGTGATCGGTCACGCGGTCCTGGGGCTGGTTGTAGGTACGGATCTTCTCGGAACGGTTGCCGTGGCCGATCTGGCTCTGGCGCTCGGCACCGAGCTCCGCCTGCTGCTTCTCGAGCTCCATCTCGTACAGACGGGCGCGCAGCATCTGCATGCAGACTTCGCGGTTCTGGATCTGGGAGCGCTGTTCCTGCGACTGCACCACGGTGTTGGTGGGCAGGTGGGTAATGCGCACGGCGGAATACGTGGTGTTAACGCACTGACCACCAGGGCCGGAGGCGCAGTAGGTATCGATGCGCAAGTCGGACTGGTTGATCTGAACGTCGATTTCCTCGGCCTCGGGAAGTACGGCGACGGTAGCCGTGGAGGTCTGAATGCGGCCCTGGGACTCGGTCTTGGGGACGCGCTGGACGCGGTGCACGCCGGACTCGAACTTCATGACGGAGTAGACGCGGTCGCCCTCGACCTTGAACTCGATGGACTTAAAGCCGCCGGCCTCGCTGGGGCTGGAATCGAGCACAGTGGTCTTCCAGCCGCGCGATTCGCAGAAACGCTGATACATCTTGTACAGGTCGCCGGCAAAGATGGCTGCCTCATCGCCACCGGCGGCGGAGCGAATCTCGACGATGGTGTTCTTGTCGTCGTTGGGGTCGCTCGGGATGAGCATGTACTTAATGTCTTCCTCGAGCTGGGGAAGCTTGGCCTCGTTTTCGGAGATGTCCATCTGGAGCATCTCCTTCTCATCGGCATCGGTGGTATCGTGGAGCATTTCCTTGGCAGCCTCGATGTCATCGAGCGCGCCGATGTACTCGCGCGAGGCGGCGATGAGGTCGGACTGGTGCGCGTACTCCTTGTTGAGACGCGTGAACTCCTTAATATCGGAGGCGACGGCCGGGTCGGAGAGCTTCTTCTCGAGCTCCTCGTAGGCCTTGATAATCTTTTCGAGCTTGTCGCGCATGGCGGGACTCCTTTATATGCGTGAAGGTGAAAATCGGCAGAATTGATGGGGCGCGGGGCGCCGATGCGGGGGTAAGCCCGGCTAGAACATGTCGATCTTCAGATACATGCGCATCCCTTCGCGTATGGGGTACATAGTTGCGGTCTAACCCATACATGATAGCGTGCGCAGGCAAACCTGCATATAACCCGCACGGAATGAGCGGACGTAGCCGTTAGGGACGTTCCTTTACGACTAGTCGTTTAAGAACGTCCCCAACGGCTAACAAAGGGACTGTCGCTTTGTCGAATTCTAGAGCGTTTGGAGCAGGGAGATGAGAAAACGGATGCCCTGGAGGTAGGCTCGGCGGGTGATGCGCTCGTTGGTGCCGTGGACGCCGCGGTCGCACTCGTCATCGTCGACCACAAAGGCCGAGAAGCGAATGCACTCAGGGCAAATGCTCTGGTAGTTGGCAGCGTCGGTCGCGCCAATCACAGTCGAGGGCACAATTGCCACTGGCTCGAATGATCCGTTTTCCTCCGTCCCCTTTGGATCACGGAAATAGCGGGCGGCGATGGAGCGAACCGCCTCGAGGCCGGGACCACCGATGCGCGGGGACGGCGAGGGTTCGGAGCTGCCGGGGCCCAGCTCCACTTCGACACGACCGGCAAGGTCCGCCCCGGCAACCGCCTCACGGCAGCGCGCCACAACGTCGGCCACGCTCGTGCCCTCGAGCATGCGGAAGTTGATGTTGGCCCACATATCCTGCGGCATCACGTTAGCACCGGTGCTACCGCCCTCGATTTGGGTCGGTGCACAGGTGGTGGTCACGAGCGGATAGAGCTTCTTGCTGGCGAGGCACTCGCGCACGATGGTGTCCTTGTTGGCGGCAATTTCATCGGCCGTGTAGAGCCCCAGCCCGACGAGCTGTGCGGCAAGCAGGTCCGTGACGCGCGTCGGCCATTCGATATCGCAGATTGCGGCGATGGCGCGGCTCAGCACCTCGAGCGAAGTGCCACCGTAGGGGTTGGAGGAATGTCCGCCCGCGCTCTTTGTCTTGAGCACAATGTCGGCATAACCTTTCTCAGCCAGGTCGGCGTGCATGAGCCAACCCTCGCCCGCGCTGTACTCGGCAGCCGGAACGATGCGGTAGTCGCCCTCGTCGATCAGGCACTCAAGCTCAATGCCGCGTTCCTCGAGCACGCGGCCGATGGCACCCGCACCGAACTGCGTGGTTTCCTCGTCCTGGCCAAAAGCCAGCAGCAGGGTGCGCTCGTGCTCCCAGCCATGGGCCAGCGCATACTCAACCGCCTCGAGAATGCCTGTGACCTGGTCTTTCATATCGATGGCGCCGCGACCCCAAATGTAGGTGTCGTCCACATGTCCGCTAAAGGGGGCATGCGTCCAATCGTCCTCGGTGCCGGGTACCACGGGAACCACGTCCATGTGGCCCATGAGCATAACGGGCTTAAGGGCAGGGTCGGAGCCGGTAAGCGTCACGAGCAGCGAATGGTCGACGAGCTCGATCTCGCCCGCCTCGAACACGCGCGGCCACGCCTGCTGCATATAGGCGCGCAGATCGTCGAACGGCTCCCGGTCCACCGCCTCGGCATCCATACTCGAAATGGTCGGAAACGACAGCACGCGGCCCAGGCGCTCGCACGCGCCGGCCTCGTCTATATCGGCAAAATCGTCCTCATGCGCAAAGAAGCGCCAAACCTCGGCCATGACATCCTTTCGATTGTGATGACGAGGGCCGCCCCACGGGAGCGGCCCTGCAACGTAAGCGTTTGCGGTCGGTTATTTGTCCTCGAGATAGCGAGAGAGGAACTCGCGGGTGCGCTGGTGTTTGGGATTGCCGAAGAGCTCGGCCGGTGCCGCATCCTCGAGCACCACGCCCTTGTCCATAAAGACCACGCGGTCGGACACCGTGCGGGCAAAGGCCATCTCATGCGTGACGACCACCATGGTCATGCCGTCGGCAGCGAGCTTACGCATGACCTCGAGCACCTCTCCCACGATCTCGGGGTCGAGTGCGGAGGTCGGCTCGTCAAACAGCATGATCTGCGGATTCATGCACAGGGCACGGGCGATGGCCACGCGCTGCTTTTGGCCGCCGGACAGGCGACCCACGGCGGCGTGCGCGAACTTCTCGAGCCCCACGCTCGTCAGATGCTCCATCGCGACTTTCTCGGCCTCGGCCTTGCTCATCTTTTTGAGCGTGACGGGCGCGAGCGTGCAGTTGTCGAGCACATCCATGTTGTTGAACAGGTTAAAGCCCTGAAACACCATGCCGATGTCCTCGCGCAGCTTATTGATATTGCAGCGCTCGGCCGTGAGGTCCTGGCCGTGGAACCAGATGTGGCCCGCGTCCGGGGTCTCGAGCAGGTTGAGGCAGCGCAGGAAGGTCGACTTGCCCGAGCCCGAGGCGCCGATGATGGTGACGACCTCGCCGGGGTTAACGGACAGGTCGATGCCCTTGAGCACCTCGAGCGAGCCGAAGCTCTTGCGCAGGCCCTCGACGCGGATAAGCGGCTCATTTGTCTGTGCGGCGGCCGCAACGCCGGTAGTGGCGGTATCTGCCATGATGATTCTCCTCGTCTTGAGCCTAGTTGGAGCTGGGCAGCGTTGCCGGGGCCTCGGCGCCGAGCTTTTTGCCAAAGGCCTCGAGCAGGCGACTCGCCACGAGCGTCAGGATCAGGTAGACCACGAGAGCCACGCAGTAGACCTCCATCTGGCGGTAGTACACGCCGGCGACGGTGGTGGTGGCGTACATGAGGTCAAACACGCCGATGACCGAAAGCACCGACGAATCCTTGATGTTGATGATGAGCTCGTTGGTGAGCGCCGGAATCGCGTTTTT
The DNA here is from genome assembly GCF_003471985.1 of Collinsella sp. AM15-2. Lineage (NCBI taxonomy): Bacteria > Bacillati > Actinomycetota > Coriobacteriia > Coriobacteriales > Coriobacteriaceae > Collinsella > Collinsella sp. AM15-2. The sequence continues at coordinate 181,502 of NZ_QRKO01000001.1, forward strand.
AATGCCCTGGGGGAACACGACCTTGCGCATGGCCTGCCACTGCGACAGACCCAGCGAGCGCGCCGCCTCGGCCTGGCCGGGATCGATGGACTCGATGCCGCCACGCAGGACCTCCATCATATAGGCGGTGGAGTTGAGCGAGATGGTGACGAGGCCGGCAGTGAAGGTACTCCAAATCTGGTTGGCCTGGGCGGTCTCGAAGCCCATGCCGCGCAAAACGGTGAAGCCCGCGTAATAGATGAGCAGGCCCTGGACCATCATGGGCGTTCCGCGCACGATGGTGGAGTAAACGGTCGCAAAGCCGCGGCCGATGCTCTTAAAGAAGCGCACCAGATCGTTATCCACGCGGTCAAACGTCTGAATGCGCAGGAACACAAAGAGCAGCGCCAAGAAGAAGGCGATGACCGTGCCGAAGGTGGCAAGCGCGATGGTGATCTCGATACCGCGAATGAAGAAGTCGCCGCTCTTGTAGGTCATGTAGACCAGGCTCGACAAAAAGTCGCTGGGGTTGGAGTCCGAGACAATGCTCACCTGTACCAGGTCGATAAACGACATGACGCAGCGGTCGATGAAGAAGATCGCCGCGATGGCAACCACGACATAGCTGCCCAGGCGCGCGCCGCGACGGCAACGCTCGGATGCAAACGGCGACTTTTGGCGATAGTCATTCCAATGCATGAGCTTGGTGACGAGCGCTGCCGCCGATACGACAATCCAAGCCCACAGAATCGCCCAGAGGCAGTCCTGGAAAACACCCGTGGGCGCCAAGAAGCTCAGCGGCGTGGGGTTGCGCTGACTAAACGCCAGACCGAGCGCCGCGATAGCGCTCGTGCCCAGATACACATAACGGTGGTCGGCCTTGATAAAGGAGGCCAGACGATTGATGGTTTTCATGCTGCCTCCCTATGCCGGCTGACGGTCGAGGCACGCGTCCCACATTTGGTCGCGCTCCTCCTGGCTGATGCCCTTGAGCGTCTTATCGATAAGTTTGAGCAGTTTGTCCGATCCCTTGCGGCAGCCGACGTTTGCCGCGACCTCCTGCTTAAAGCCCTCGCCCTCGGCAAAATGAATGGGGACAATGCCCGGGTTTTGGGCCATATAGCCCTTCTCGTTCTCGGTGTTGTAGGTCACGGCGTCGCACGTGCCCTGCAGCAGATTCGAGAACACCGTGGGGACCGAATCGACCGGGTTTTTGTGCACAACGCCCGGAATCTCGTCGATGACGGTATCGAGCATCGTGTCCTTTTGGCCGAGCACCGTGGCGCCACTGAAGTCGCTGAGCTTGGTGGCGTTCTGGTAGGGCGAGCCCTCTTTTACGAACAGGCCAAAGTAGCCAATGAAGTACGGGTCGGAGAAGCCGACCGACTCCTCACGCTCGGGCGTAGCGCTCATGCCGGCGATGATGAGGTCGATCTGGCCGTTGTTGAGCGAATCGATAAGGCCCGAGAAGCTCTGCTTGACGGCAACGGGCTCGCCACCGAGGGCCTTGCAGACGATCTTGGCGATCTGCACGTCGTAGCCATCGGCATAGGCGCCCTGCACGTTGTCGATGGGAATGGTGAACTCGCTGGCCTCGGAAACCTGCCAGTTGTACGGGGCGTAGGCCGCCTCCATGCCAATGCGGATCTTATCCTTGCCGATAACGGAATCGGACAGGTCATCGCGACCGCCGCCCGTCGTGGGCTGGACCACCTTGAGTGTGGACGGACGCTGGCAGCCGGCAAGCGCGCCGGCGACAACGGTTGCGCTCGCAGCGAGGGCGCTACCCAAGAAGATGCGACGACTGCACACCGGCTGGGCCTGCGCGTCGCGCTGTAGTCGAGGTTGCATCTGATGCCTTCCTGTTTTGCTTTGCTGACAATAAGACAGGATATACGCCCGCAACCAGCAACGCGGCATGTGCGCGAAAAATTAATAGACACACAGTAGTCGTTTAAGAACATCCCCAATGGCTACCTACCAAAAAGCCTCCCTGCCGGATGTGGCAGGGAGGCTTAGCGGGCGGGAAGGGACAAAGGGACTGTCCCTTTGTCACATCTAGAGCAAGGTGACGCTAAAGCTACGTTTATCGGTAGCGCCGGGAGCCAAGGTGATGGTGTTGACCTTGTGCTCAAAGACGTCGTCCTCGGTGTCCATGGTGGTATGACCGGTCCAGGGCTCGAGCGCCACAAACGGAGCGTCGTTGGCGGCAGACCACACGCCGATGTACTTAAAGCCCTCAAAGTCGATCTTGACGCCGTGGCCCGACTTGCGACCGCGCAGCGTGAGCGTGGAGCCCGGGGCATCGGTGAACATGATGGCATCGTTATCGAAGCTGCGGTGCGTAATGGGCAGCACGTCCGAGTTATCGGGAGCCTTGTAGCTACCCTCGAACGTCATAAGACCGTCGGGCGTGATGATGGGGGCCTCGTTAGTCCAAGCCTCGGTAAACGCCAGCTCGTAATCCTCGAATGCCTCGTCCTCGGCACCGGGGGCAGGCACGTTAAATGCGGGGTGGCCGCCCACCGAGAACGGCAGGTCCACGTCGCCGGTGTTGGTGACGGCAAAAGTCTGGGTAAGCGTGGCGTCGCCGGTTAGGGCATAGGTCATGTTGAGCTTAAAGTGGAAGGGGAACGCCTTGAGCGACTCGGGCGTATCGGTGATCTCGTAGGTGACGGACGAGCCGTCCTCGGAGACCTCGACCAGCTTGTGCTCGACGATGCGCGCGAGTCCGTGGCGCGGCATCTCGCAGGTGCCGGCCGCAGACGTCGCCGTGTTGTTGCGCAGCGAGCCCACAATGGGGAACAGAATGGGCGCGTGCTTGCCCCAAAAGGCCGGGTCGCCCTGCCACAGATACTCGTTGCCGTTGAGGGCAAGGCTCGTGAGCTGGGCGCCCATGGAATCGATGGCCGCGGTAAGGCCGCCGCGCTTGATGGTGGTGACGGTAGACATGCTACTTCCTCCAAAAGTAAACAACAGTGTCGAGGGCTATTGTCCCACTCTTGGCGGCGGGGTTGAGCGTCAGGCGCAGTTATTGAGCAATAGCGTAAAGGTCAAACCCGCCCTGTGGCGTGCTATCGACCGTATCGGGCGCCTGTGAATTAAAGCTCACCGGAACCATGCGCTTTGAGGCGCGGTAACGCGTGCCGTCGGTGGCGACGGGCGGCTCATCGACCGTGAGCTCGTAGTCGCCGGGCTTGAGCTCGATACCGTCACCTTCGGAATTGACGTATTGATACTCGTCGATTGCTTGTCCCTTGAGCGTGCGACCCACGATATGGACGAGCATCTGGCTGTCGCCGCGGGCGGTGTCCCATGTCGCACCGTCCTTAACCTCGACCGACACATGCACCGAGCGCGTGCGGCTGAGCGATTGCTCGACAGACATCTCGACCTTGGCGGCGTCTTGGCGCTGCTGCTCGACATGACCCCAGATGCTGCCGATCGCCGAGCAAGCGATAACGCCGGCCATAAAGGCGATGAGAATGGGGCCGAGCGGAGAGCGACGGCCCGCGTCTTCCTCGCGAGCCAGGTTGGGGCGATGGGTGGGGGCGGGCGCCTGGGCACCCTGCGCGGGCACGTCGAGTATGCTGAAGGATGCCGTGCTGCCGGGGTCGATGGTATGGCGCGGCTGTGGGGTCTTTGCCGGCGAGATCGACATATCAGCCGGCTCGCCGAGCGTGGCCGTGGCATCGGCCTTCGCCTCGTCGGCCTCGGCCTGGGCCCAAGCCTGTTCAAAGGTTAGGGGTTCGGCGGCATCGGAGGCGGCTTCAGGCTCGACACCGGCATCGTTGCCGGTCTCGCCCTCGTCGCTCGACACGTCACACGGCGCGGGCTCGTCCCACTCTTCGTCCGGAGCCTCGCCCTCGCTATACCACCATTCAAAGTTATCGATATCCATACGGGGCGCCCCCTTGGCCTCGCAAATAAACACTTGCTAGCCTTATACCCCCAGATGACACGGGAGCTCGCCGGCACAGACAGGAAAAGCGTCACAACATTCGAGGCTTTTCCTCGTTTTCGAGATTTTCATCGAATGTTGTGATGGTTTGGGCGGCAGCCATGCCGCGAATGTGACAAAGGGACTGTCCCTTTGTCACATCTGGAGGGTAACGGGGATTTGGATGCAGCAAAAGTCCTCTTGGTGGGACTCGTCGTAGCTCGTGGTATCGAGGTAGCAAAAGTCGAAAGCGTTGCCAACGGGCTGGAGCGCGTGCTCGTCCATGCAGGCAACGATGGCGCGGATGCCCTCGGGCTCGTACGGCATACCCCAGCGGCTCATGCACAGGTATGTGCCCTCGGGCAGCACTTCGATGCCGATCTCTGCCAGCTCGGCGGGATCGCTCGGCAGCAGTTCCTCGACACCGCGCGGCAGCACGGCAAAGGAGCCCGCGCCGGCGATAGGGTCGTCGGAATGCAGCGCCTCACGACGCAGCATGGCACCCCAGCCGCGCATAGGGCGCGTGCCCGTGAGCGCACGCATGCGCAGGATGGCCCGCATGAGCGTGGGGTGAAGCATCGAGCGGCCGCGCTCGATATCGCCTGGAAACTCCTCAAAGACCACGAAGCGGCGCTCGAACTGCTTGAGCTCCGGCTTGCCCTCGCGCTCGCGCCAGTAAACTGCCTCGTCGTAAAAGCTCAGACGCTCCTGCACGCTCGCACGCTCGGCTTTGAGCCCGGCAATCTGCTCGTCGAGCGCCTGCACCCGCGAGCGCAGGTGGTCGGTCATCTCGCTAATGTCGAACGTCGAGGCTAGGCGGTCGATCTCATCGAGTTCGAGCCCTAGGTCGCGCAGCATGCAGATCAGACGCATGAGCGGGATCTGCGTGGGCGAATAGAAACGGTAGCCTTTTTCGTTAACCACGGCGGGCTTAAACAGGCCGATCTTGTCGTAGTAGATGAGCGTTTGGCGCGAAACGTTAAACAAACTCGCCATCTCGCTAATCGCATACATGCCCGTCTGCATAGGTCCTCCCGACACATCCTTTTTGCGCACAAAGCCCGCCGCCCACAGGGGCAGCGGGCTCAAACACTACTCGTATCCTACCCTAAAGACGCCTATGACCAGCGCTTATAGTTTGCGCATGACACGCCGACGGCCTCGAGCGCCTTGGCGGCGATGTGGTGCACCGCGTCATCGAGCGTGGCGGGGCCGTTGTAAAACGTGAGCATGGGCGGCATGAGCATGACGCCCGGTACGCGCGCAAGGCGCGCCATGTTGTCGACATGAATGGCGCTGAAGGGCGTCTCGCGCACCATGAGCACCAGGCGGCGCTGCTCTTTCATCTGCACGTCGGCCGCACGCAGCAACAGATTGTCGCTGTAGCCGCTCGCGATGCCGGCGAGCGTCTTCATGGAGCACGGGGCCACGATCATGCCGTCGACCGGATAGGTGCCGCTTGCGATGGCGGCGCCGATGTTCTTGTTGTCGTAGACCACATCGGCATGCGTGGCAAACTCGTCGAGCGTCATGCCGAGCTCCTGCTCGATGGTGATCTCTCCCCCGCGCGTGACGACAAGCGCCGACTCGGCACCTGCCTGGCGCAGGCATTTGAGGCACTCAAGACCCAGCGCGGCACCGCTGGCGCCAGACACGCCAACGACAATGCGACGGGGACGGACAGAAGACTCAGGCATGACGGCTCCTTAACTACTTGGTAGGGCTACTTACTAGAAAGCAATCTCCTTGGCCCACTTGTCTGTGTCGATCTCCATGAACTGCGAGCGAATGAAGTTCTTCTTGAGGTCGAACGGGACCGTGCAGTCGAAGATGGCCTTGCAGGCGATGCCGTGCTCGCGGATCGTGGGGTCGAACGCGGGGTCGTTGGACGGATCGAGCACGTGGCAGTGGCAACCGGGGATGGTGATGAGGTCCACGTCGGCCTGGAAGCGCGTGGTCATGGCCCACATCACGTCGCTCATATCGAAGATATCGACATCCTCGTCAACAAGGATGACGTGCTTGAGCTCGGAGAATGCCGAGAAGGCGAGCATGGCGGCGTTGCGCTGACGGCCCTCGTCATTTTTGCTCGACTTCTTGAACTGCATGATGGCAACGAACTTGCCGCCGCCGCAGGGGGCAGCGTGGACGTTGAGCAGGCGGCCCGGGATGGCGGTCTCGACCATCTTGTAGATGGATGCCTCGGTGGGGATGCCGGCCATGGACACGTGCTCGTGCGAGGGACCGATGCAGCTCTCCATGATGGGATTGACGCGCGTGGTGACGGCGGTGATCTTGATCACCGGGCAGACCTTGGCGCCACCGGTGTAGCCGGGGAACTCGGGCATGGCGTAGCCGTGGCCGTTGACGTCCTCGTTGATGGTCTCGTCGTGCATGAGGTAGCCCTCGAGCACATACTCGGCATTGGCGATGCACTTCTGCGGAACGGTGACGCAGTCGGCAAGCTCGACGGCGTGGCCGCGCAGGGCGCCGGCGATCTGCAGCTCGTTAAAGCCGAGCGGCGTGGTGGGCGCCTCGAAGCCACAGCACATGTACACGGCGGGGTCCAGACCGATGGAGATGGAGATGGGCATGTCTTCGCCGCGCTGGCAGTACTCGTCAAAGAACGCGCCAAGGTGACGGCTGCCCGGAGTGATCCACATGGCGAGCTTGTCCTTGTCGACGCAGGAGAAGCGGTGGATGGTCACGTCGGACTGGGAGCCGTCGGGGCTCGTGCCATAAGCGAGGCCCATGGTGATGTAGGGGCCGCCGTCGACGGGCGTGTTGGTGGGAGCGGGAACGATCTTGCGCAGGTCAAAGCCCTCGTCGGTCGCCTTGTACACGACCTCTTGGCAGTCGACGTGCGCACCCTCGGCGATCTGCTCGGGCGCGATCAGGTTCTCGAAGCGCTTGCCGATCTCGAGGCCCAGGTGCTCCTCGTCGAGGTCGAGCAGGGCGGCAACGCGCTTGCGGCTGGCAAGCATGCCGATGCAGACCTTGGCATCGTCAAAGCCCCTGACGTTGTTGAAGACCATCGCCGGGCCCTCTTTGGTCGGACGCATAACGGTGCCGCCGGCACCGACGCGACGATAGACGCCCGAGACCTCGGCGTCCGCGTCGACCTGGGTGTCGGTCTCGAGCAGCTGGCCCGGCATCTCGCGCAAAAAGTCGAGCGCGGAGCGCAGATCGTGGATCTGGGAAGCATCGGTAGTGGACATAGCGTGCTCCTTTCGGGAGAGTGTCCGGCGGCGGGAGTGCCGCCGGCTTGGTAACGTAATGGGGCCGCAGCGCTCATAGATGGGGCGCTCGGGCACTCGCAGTTCAAGCACTCGGCTAATTACAGCCAAGCACTCGACTGCTTACATCAGGCCAAAGAGGTGGAACCAGGCGGCCTCGACCAGCACGACGATAAAGACGACCGCAGTGAGGGGAATGCCCATGCGCATAGCCTCTTTGGAGGTGTAGCCGCCAGCGTCCTTGCCCTCGCCGATAAGGATCGGCAGGTTATGGAACGGCAGGATGTAGTGGATGTTGATGGACGTAAAGACGATGAGCGCCACGGCGAGCGGGCTCACGCTGGAGCCGGCCGCAAAGCTGATGAACGCCGGCACGCACACGCCGAGCACGGCCATGACCGAGCCCATGAACATGTGGATGATCATGGAAAGCGCGGCGACGAGCAGGGCGAACAGGAAGATGTTCTCGGGCACGGAGCTGGGAAGCACGACATCGGCGATCCAGGCGTTCATGCCGGTGGCACCGCCCACGGAACCCACGGCCATGGCGGCCGTCAGGAACATGAGGGACTTGATGTCGACAGCGTTCCAGCTGGCAGGAGTGAGAACCTCGCCGATGATGGGCATGGCGAGCGCGACACCGATGGCAAGTGTCACCCAGCCGATGTAATCGCCCGAGACGGTAAGCCACAGCGCGATGGCGATGACAAGCCACACGATGGTGCGGATCTCCTTGACGGAGAGCTTGCCGAGCGCGGCCTGCTTGGCCACGATCTGCTCGCGATCGTAGACGAGCTCCTTGCTGGGCTTAAAGAGGAAGAGACCCAGGAACAGGGTGCACAGCAGCGCGACCAGCATAGGCACGCTCATGTACAGGAACCAGTCGACAAAGGACGGGCCCATGCCGCCGGCCTCGGCGCTGTACTGCGCGACGAGCGGGTTGAGCGTGGAGTCGCCCGTCAGGAAGAACATGGAGCCCGGGGCAGCAGCGGCAAACACGAGGAAGCCGAGCTTGCCGCGGTCGTCGTCACCGTAGCCGGCGGACTCGGCAATGACCGAGACGACGGCGAGGATGAGGAAGGCGCGGGGGAACGGATGCGGGATCAGCAGCGACAGCACAAAGGTGAGCGCGAAGATTGAGATGATGAGCGACTTGGCATCGCGCACGAACTTGAGCATAAACGCATAGGCGATGCGCTCGCCCAGGCCCGACTCCTTGACCGCGCTGGCGATGAGGTAGGCGCCGATGACGAGCCACATGGTGGCTTTGGTCCACGAGCTAAACGTGGAGGCGACCGTCGCCGAGATGCTCGCGGCACCCGTGTCGTCCACGCACACCTTGAACAGAACGAGCAGCGCGCAATAGAGCAGGCCCACAAAGCCCGGCTGTGCCACGCCACACGCCCAGAACACCACCGTGGCAAGCGTCAACGCCAGACAGGTCTGACCGCCGGCCGTAAGCTCGACCGTCGAGCTCAGCTCCACCAAAGGAAGAAACTTCACCAGCAAAAAGACAACGATACCCAGCACAAAGCCAATTTCGCGCTTGGTGATCTTAAACGCCTTCTTTTCCGCTTCCATCTCCCCACCTTTCTTGTTGGGGGCGCTCCGGATTCGCGGCCACGTTGCCACTTAAAAAGGGGCGCCCGTTATCGGACACCCCTTACGTTGCGCTGTGTTGTGGCAATACAGTCAAGCGGATTTTTTTGGATGAGAAGCGATCCCCTGGACAAAAACCATCACAACATTCGACGCTTTTCCTCGTTTTCGAGATTTTCGTCGAATGTTGCGACGGTTTGGATGTGGCAACGGGACTGTCTTTTTTCACATAGCAAGGGCTGTGCGGATGGAGGGGACCTCCAGAGCCTCGCGGAGCCAGGGGGCCAGCTGCTCGGGGTGACCCTGCAGATAGCCTTTGAGCTCGGAGGGCGCCACGCGGCGCACCTCCGAGATCTCCTCTTGGTTGATATGCAGCTCGCCCGGCTCAACATGGGCTACGAACACCTCGCACCATTCGCACTCGCAGCGGCCGTCGCCGTGGTCCTCGCGGTACACCACGTGTCCGAGGTGCTTGAGCTGATCGGGCTCGCGCGTGATGCCAAGCTCTTCGTTGATGCGACGTGCCGTGGCGGCCGCGACGTCTTCCCCGGGGAGCGGATGGCCGGCACAGCCATCGGCCAGCACCCCGCCCCACAGGCGTTTGAGCGGGCTGCGACGACAGAGCAGCAGGCGCGCGTCTTCGCCCTGGCCCTCGACCAGAAGCGTCAGAAATGCCTGATGCAAGATTCCCTCGCCGGTATGGGCCTCGATGCGGTCGACGGGGCCAAGCGCCTCGCCGGTCGCGGCATCGACCGCCACGACCTCGGCGCCTGCGCCGCCCTCATCCCAGCCGGCGCGCAGAATGCGGGCTGCGGCCTCCTCGAGCGCGGCGATGAGTTCCTTGGTGGTATCGAGCATGCGCTTCAGGTCGTCCCCGCTCGCCTGTTCAACATGAAAACCCGTGCTTGCAACTACCGGCACACTAAAGCGCGTGGCCAGCGCCGCTGCGATATCGTGCGCCGGGATCTCGTCTCGATGGCACGGAACGGCCAGGATGCTCACCGTCGCCGTACGGCCGGGCTCGGGACGCGGAATGGCCTGTGCCGTGGCGCCCAGGTGCGCAAATTCCGGCGAGCAGGCGTAGACCGCCATGCCTCGCGGTGTCACCGTCAGCTGGGCCTCGAGCGCAAACTTGCCCTCGCCCACTGCAACCTTTGTCGTGTGCATACCCATGGGATCTCCTGTCGCCCGCGATGTACCTGAGACCATCTTCACCTGTATTGCGACTATACAGGCAAGCGCAGTCTGCGACAAAGGGGGCAGGCACCTGACGCATTCTGTTAGAGTTGCAGGGATTGAATCCCGCTTATTAATGCGACATTGGAGTTACAACCTTGACCGCCGCAACCACGCCTAAAAGTAAGTCAACCGCCGCCGCGCTCTCCCCCGCGCGCACCAAGCTCTGCCTGGCGCTGCTCGTGCTGTTGGGATTCTCGCTCGGCTGCTCCGAGTTCGTGGTCATCGGCATCGAAAGCGACCTGGCGACGGAGCTCGGCATCTCGCTTGCCACAGCGGGCCAGCTCATCAGCGTGTTCGCACTCGTCTACGCCATCGCTACGCCAGTGCTTGCGCTCAGCACGGGACGCTTCCGCCGCTACCGGCTGCTCGTGTGCTACAGCATCGTCTTTGTGCTCGGCAACCTGGTCATGGCGTTGGCGCCCAACTTCCAGGTACTGTTTATCTCGCGCATTGTCCTGGGTTCTGTCTCGGGCGCACTGCTCGCCGTGGGCGTGACGTACATCCCCGAGCTGCTGTCCCCGCAGCAAACTTCGCTTGCCATCTCGGTGGTGTACGGTGCGTTTTCCGTGGCGATGGTCTTTGTCACTTCGATCGGCAAGTTTGTGGCCGACACGCTCGATTGGCACATGGCCATGTACGGCACGCTGACCTTTGCCGTTCTAATCTGCGGAGCGCTCGTGGCGTTTATGCCGCGCGCTGGGCAGACCGATGAGCCCGCCACCTTCCGCGAGCAGGCGGGTCTGCTACGCGAGCCGAGCATCATCACCGGCATGCTCATCTTTTTGTTTGGCGTGGGCTCGGTCTACGTATTCTACGGCTACGTGACGCCTTATCTTGAGCAGGTGCTGGGTATGGGAACCGTTCAGGCGAGCACCACGCTTATGGCCTACGGCGTGTTCTGCCTGATCTCGAACATCCTGGGCGGATGGATCGACGCGCGTTTTGGCATGAAGGCACTGCTTGTGACGTTTGTGCTGCAGGCCGCGGCGTTACTCGGGCTGTTTGCCGTGGGCGGCACCATGCCGCTCGCGCTGGTCTTTGTCTTTAGCCTGGCGATGCTCATGTACCTGTTCTCGGTCTCATGCATCACGCACTTTATGGACGTGGCACGCAGCCGCCATCCCAAATCGATGGTACTCGCGAGCTCGGTAGAACCCATGGCGTTTAACGTCGGCATTTCGTTTGGCACCGCAGTAGGCGGCGCCGTGGTGAGCAGCGTTGGCATTGCCTACGTTGGCGCGGTTGGTGCCGCGTTCTCGCTTGTGGCCTGGGCGCTTACGCTGGTGACGATTAAGCTGGCTCGCTGGGAGCGCAAGCGAGCGAGGGCGTAAGCGCAGATGCGATACTCGAGCTCGATGATGGCGATCGAAAGGAAACCGCATATGCAACGTGTACTGTTTATCTGCCATGGGAACATCTGCCGCTCGACGATGGCTGAGTCGGTGTTTACCGAGCTCGTGCGCCGCGCTGGGCGCGAGGCGGAGTTTGTCATCGATTCCGCAGCGACCTCAACTGAGGAGATCGGCAACCCGCCGCATCATGGCACGGTCGCCAAGCTGCGCGAAGTCGGGATTCCCGTCGTTGCGCACCGTGCCCGCCAGGTGCGTCGAGCAGAGTATGGCGACTGGGATCACATTGTCTATATGGATGCTGAGAACGCGCGCGGCCTGCGTCGCATCTTTGGCGACGACCCCTACGGCAAGATTACGCGCTTGCTCGATTGGACCGAGCGCCCCGGCGACGTGGCCGATCCCTGGTACACCGGCAACTTCGATGCCACCTACCGCGGCGTACTCGACGGTTGCACTGCTATGCTCGAGCAGCTGTAATCGATGAAATGCAGAGTTTTTAGAGCCATAAATCGGATGAAATGTAGAAATTTGACCTTACTCGCGCACAGCACAACGACGACAACGCCTAAGCATAGGCATAAGCGAAGTCGGAATTCCCATATACAAATCGAGCGTGGTTTTTCTCCCACTTTGAGCGTTCAAGTGCGCTCTAAACGGGAGAAAATCCACGCTCATTTTCTCGGCGGGAGATAATCCACGCTCAACTACTCGTCGACGATCTCGGCAAGCCAGACGTTGAGGGTATCGACCTCGGGGCAGCAGAACTTTGCCGTACCAGGCTCGTTGCCAGGCACGGTTCCGCCATAGCGCAGGATATCGATATAGGGAAAGCCCACATGGCAGGCCATGGCGCACATCTTGCCGCGGTCTCGGTCGAAGTCAAAAACGTCGCCCGGCTTGTGACCATGGTGGCAGCGGCACGCACCTAGCTGGTCCACGCAGCTCACGCGGATACGCGGACGCTTGCCACGCGGCGCGCCGAGCGGCTTGTTCTCGCCCGCAGGCTTGACGCCGCCCTCGCCAGCATTACTCATGGTCGATCACGTCCAAGCAGGCCTCGATGGGCAGGCCGGCCGACTTGTCCTCTTGATCGGCATTGCGCTCGATAAGCTCGGCCACCACGCGCATGGCATCGGACGTCGCGCGCTGCAGACTCCAACCTGCCATAACGCGGCCGACGAGCACTGCCGAGAACGTGTCGCCCGTACCCGGGAAATAGACCGGAATGAGCTCAAAGGGAATCGTGAAGTACTCCCCCGCTACATGGTCGTAACCGATAACCGCGTTCGTGCCATTGACCACGGCGCTCGTAATGACCACCGACTTGGCACCCAACTCGCGCACGGCGTCCACAAGGGCGCGGGCCTCATCGGGCGTGATCTGCTCTGCAATAGGCGTATCGGCGAGCAGACAGGCCTCGGTGTAGTTGGGCACCGCGTAGTCTGCGCACTCCAGCAGGTGCCGCATGAGGCCAATCGTGGACTCGGGCACGCCGGCATAGAGCTTGCCGTTGTCACCCATGATGGGATCGACGAACACCTTGGTGCCCTTTTGCGCACGGCGGTGGCAAAAGTCCGAGATGATGCGCGTCTCTTCCTCGGTCACGATAAAGCCGGTCGAGATGGCGTCGAACTCAAAGCCGAGCTCCTCCCAGATAGCGAGGCTTTGACGCACGTACTCGGTGGTGTCGTGGATGTAGAACTTGGGGTAGTTGAGCGTGTCGGACACAAGTGCCGTCGGCAGATTGTGGATACGGTAACCCATGTGCGACAGCACCGGCAGCATGGCGGAAAGCGCGACCTTGCCGTAGCCGCACATATCGTTAATCAGCAGCAGCTGAGTATTCTTCATGAGGGTCTCCCTTGTTTCGGGCGCGGCGCGGCAGCGCCACAGTGCGACTAAGTGTAGCGCAGGGGACGTTGTGAACGGGCGCTGGCACCGCAGAGGACGAATTGTTGCGGAAAGGTTACGGGAAGGAGGAAGTTAGTCGTTGGGGACGTTCTTAAATGACTAGTCGACACAAGGAGTGTCCCCAAATGCCGGCACATAAGGAACGTCCCTAAGTGCCGCTCGAACATAATAAGTTTGGTACCTTGACATTTATTTACCGTGCTCCTAAATTGGTTAGGCACAAAACAATTCAACTACCTAACTAAAGAAAGGAGCGAAGCTTAGATATGTGTGTTGAACCACTCGTCCTTCCGCATGAGCCCGGCGGTGACCCGTCGCAACCGGTAGACATACCCGAAGCGGTCAGCGCCGAAGACAAACTCGCCAAGCGCATCCTGAGCGGCCTGGGCTTTTGCGGCCATTACATGCATTTTCATGGCGGAGGCGTGTCCGGCAAGGCGCCCATCATCTGCCTGCTGGCCAAGCAACCCGGCGGCGAGATGTCGCAGCAGGAACTCGGCATGCACTTTGACCTCAAGCCGGGGTCGCTTTCCGAGATCCTGTCCAAGCTCGAGCTCAACGGCCTCATCGAGCGCAGCCGTAACCCCAAGGATCGACGGCAGCTCACCATTCGCCTGACCGAAACCGGCCGGGAAAACGCCCGCATCGACCAGGCGGCCCGCATTCGCTTTAGAGAGCAAGCCTTTAGTGCCCTCACCCACGACGAGCGCGAGCAGCTCGCCGAAATGCTCGAGAAAATCCGTGTAACCTGGGAGAAACTGGATGATTAAAACCCTCATGGGAAGCATCCGCGGCTATATGAAAGTCACCGTTGCCACGCCGCTGCTCGTGCTTGGCGAGGTGCTCTGCGAGATGCTGATTCCATTTATCACCGCCAACCTGATCGACGCCATCAAAGACGGCGCCACCGTAGCCGAGATGCTTCCCACCGCGGGCCTTTTGGTGCTCATCGCGCTGACATCGCTTGCTTTTGGCGCCGCGGCAGGCGTCACCTGCAGCCATGCGAGCTGCGGCTTCGCCAAGAACCTGCGTCACGACCTGTTCTACAAGATCCAGACGTTCAGCTTTGCCAACATCGATGAGTTCTCGAGCTCATCGCTCGTCACGCGCCTGACCACCGACATCAACAACGTTCAGCAGGCCTTTATGATGATCATCCGTATCGCCGTGCGCGCGCCGCTGGTATTGGTCTTCGCCTTTACCATGGCGTTTATCATGGGCGGCAGCGTCGCCATGGTCTACCTGGTCATCATTCCGCTGCTGGGCTTTGGACTGTTCTTTATCATCTTTAAGGTGCGCCCCATCTTCTCGCGCGTGTTCCACAAGTACGATGCCCTTAACGAGTCCGTCGAGGAAAACGTCACCGGCATGCGCGTGGTTAAGAGCTACGTACGCGAAGACTTTGAGAAGGAGAAGTTCGCGGCCGCCGCGCGCGATGTCCAGATGGACTTCACCCGCGCCGAGAAGCTGCTCGCCTTTAACAACCCCATGATGAACATCTGCGTCAACGGCGCGTTTGTCGTCATCATCTACCTGGGCTCCAAGCTCATCATCACGAGCCAGGGCACGCTGTTCGACGTGGGCCAGCTCTCCTCGACCTTTACCTATGGTTTCCAGATTCTCATGAGCCTGATGCAGCTGTCGATGATCTTTGTCATGGTGACCATGGCCGACGAATCGGCACACCGCATTGCCGAGGTGCTGGCCGCCGAGCCCACGATCGCCAATCCCGCCGAGCCCGTGCTCGAGGTTGCCGACGGTTCCATCGACTTTGACCACGTGAGCTTTAAGTATTCCGCGCATGCGAAACGCCAGGCGCTCGACGATATCGACCTGCACATTACGAGCGGCGAGACCATCGGCATCATCGGCGGCACCGGCTCGGCCAAGTCCACGCTCGTCAACCTCATCGCCCGCCTGTACGACGCCACCGAAGGCACCGTGCGCGTGGGCGGCATGGACGTGCGCGACTACGACCTGGACGCACTGCGCCACCAGGTCGCCATGGTGCTGCAGAAAAACGTGCTGTTTAGCGGCACCATCGCCGAGAATCTGCGTTGGGGCGACCCGAACGCCACCGACGAGGAAGTCCGCGAGGCGGCACATCTGGCCCGCGCCGATGAGTTTGTCGACGGCTTCCCCAAGGGCTACGACACCTGGATCGAACAGGGCGGCTCTAATGTTTCGGGCGGTCAGAAGCAGCGCCTGTGCATTGCACGCGCCCTGCTGCGTCGCCCCAAGATCTTGATCCTGGACGACTCCACCAGCGCCGTCGACACCAAGACCGACGCCAAGATCCGCGCAGGGTTGGCAAGCTATCTGCCCAACACGACCAAGCTCATCATCGCCCAGCGCATCAGCTCCGTACAGGACGCAGACCGCATCATCGTCATGGAGGGCGGCCGAATCGCGCAGATCGGCAACCATGACGAGCTGCTTAAGACGAGCGAAATCTACCGCGAGACCTTTACCTCGCAAAACAAGATGTCTGCCGAAGGTACGCAAGACGCCGACGACGTCTCTGGCGACGCGAACACGGCGGCAGACAACACCGACATGACCGCAACGCAAGCTCAGACCCAGGAAGGAGGCGAGGCACATGAGTAAGGCAACGACCGCCGAGCGCGCGCTCAACCGTAAGGGCGGCACCATGTCGCGCCTCATCAAGACGCTCTTTGGCTTCTATCCCGTGCTTTTGCCCCTTGTCGTCGCCGGCGTGGTGCTCTGCGCCATCATCAACTCCATCGGCGCGACCTTCCTGCAGAGCGCCCTGCAGATTATTAGCGAATCGTGGCAGTCGGGCGATTGGGAAGCCGCACAGCCCAAGATTCTGCAGCTCGTGACCACCCTCGCCTGCATCTACGGCGTCGGTGTCCTGTCCTCACTCTTCTGGAACCGCGCCATGGCTATCGTCACGCAGGGCTCGCTCGAGAAGCTGCGCGAGATGATGTTCAACCGCATGCAGGACCTGCCGATCCGCTACTTCGACACGCACCAGCGCGGCGATATCATGAGCCACTACACCAACGACATCGATACGCTGCGCCAGATGATCAGTCAGTCGCTGCCCAACCTGCTCATGACGATCATCATCATCGTCACGGTGTTCTTTATCATGCTGTACTACAGCGTGTGGATGTGCCTGGTCATCATCGCCGGCGTCGCCTTTATGACCTTTATGACCAAGCTGCTCGGCTCCAACTCCGCGCGCTTCTTCATTGCGCAGCAGACCGAGCTCGGCGTGGTCGAGGGCCATATCGAGGAGGTCATGAACGGCCAGAAGGTCGTCAAGGCGTTCTGCCACGAGTCTGCCGCCGAGGCCGATTTTGACGAGCGCAACGAAAAGCTCTTCGAGGTCTCGCAGAAGGCCAACATGTACGCCAACATCCTCATGCCCATCCTTATGAACCTGGGCAACCTGCTCTACGTGCTGGTCGCACTGGCGGGCGGCATTTTCCTGGCGCTGGGCGTGCCCAACCTGAGCATCTCGGGCATGGCGCTGTCCATCGCCGTCGTGGTGCCGTTCCTCAACATGACCAAGCAGTTCTGCGGACAGATCGGCCAGATCTCACAGCAGATCAACGCCGTGGTCATGGGCCTCGCCGGCGCCGACCGCATCTTTGAGCTCATCGACGAGAAGCCCGAGGCCGACGAAGGCTACGTGACACTCGTCAACGCGCAGGTGAACCCCGAGACTTGGGAGTTCGAGGAGGCGGACCACCACACCGGCATGTGGGCGTGGAAACATCCGCACCGCGCAACCGGCGAGATCGAGTACGTACCGCTGCGCGGCGACCTGGTCATGGACAACGTCGACTTTGGCTACACGCCCGACCACGAGGTGCTGCACGGCGTGTCCGTGTTTGCCAAGCCGGGCCAGAAGGTCGCGTTTGTCGGCGCCACCGGTGCCGGCAAGACGACCATCACCAACCTCATCAACCGCTTCTACGACATCGCCGACGGCAAGATCCGCTACGACGGCATCAACGTCAACAAGATCCGCAAGGCCGACCTGCGCCGAAGCCTGGGCGTCGTGCTGCAGGACGTGAACCTGTTCACCGGCACCGTGATGGATAACATCCGCTACGGCAACCTGGATGCGACCGACGAGGAGTGCATCGCGGCGGCCAAGCTCGCGGGCGCGGACGACTTTATCACCCGCCTGCCCGACGGCTATGACACCATGCTCACCGGCAACGGCGCCCAGCTGTCGCAGGGCCAGCGCCAGCTGATCTCGATCGCCCGCGCTGCCGTCGCCGATCCGCCGGCAATGATTCTGGACGAGGCAACGAGCTCCATCGACACCCGCACCGAGGCTATCGTGCAGGCGGGCATGGATAAACTCATGGAGGGCCGCACGACGTTTGTCATCGCGCACCGCCTGTCCACCGTGCGCAACTCCGACGCGATCATCTGCCTGGACCACGGCCGCATCATCGAGCGCGGCAACCACGACGAGCTGATCGCCAAGCGCGGGTATTACTACCAGCTGTACACGGGTGCGTTTGAGCTGGAGTAGGAACGGTTACTGACGGAGGGTTCCCCGGGGACGGGCGGGGTATTTCCTCCGCGCTCAAACATTCTCGCTGCGCTGCGAAACTGCGCGCGGAGGAAATACCCCGCCCGTCCCCGGGGCGCCCTCCTGCGCGCAGTCAGCCCGTCGTTTAGAACGGAATAAAAGTTAGTGAGGCCCTGGCCGTTTGGCCAGGGCCTCGTTTTGTTAGTCTTTTTGGGACGGGGCTTTTTGACTACTTTGAGGGTGCGCAGGCAGGGCGGCGAAAGTAGCTAAAAAAGCCCCGTCCCAAAAAGACTACCCGCGCCAAATGAGCTAGTTGAGGAGTTGGGCCATGGCGTTGACGAATTTTTGTACTTGGAGGGTGGGCTCGAGCGGGTAGTGCAAGAAGACCGGCACCTCGCGGCCGCATAGGAACGGCACGCCCACAAAGGCCGGGTGCACACCCGACCATGCGCCGCAGGTGAGCACCGCGTCGCCCTTTTCCTCGGCTTCGTTAAAGAGCGCAAAGTCGAAGCTATCCACGTCGATCACGTCCACGCCGCCGTCGGCCAAAAGGTCAATGCGCAGGCTGTCCATGGCGTCGTTGCCGTGGCGCAGTACGCGCAGACGCATACCCTCCAAGTCGGCGATCGAAATACGGTTCTTGCGTGCCAGCGGGCTCGTGCGCGGCAGGTCGATATAAAACGGCACGTTGACAATGCGGAGCTTTTGGCAGGCATCACCCCAGCGCGGGGTCGAAAAACTCGACTGCACCACATCCACCTCGCGCCCCAGACCTCGCATGACGGTCTCGCGCTCATCGTAAAGGTCCCCCACCGGCACAATCTCAAAACGCAAGCGCGGCTCCATGTCGTGCACCTGCGGCCACAGCGCGAGCGTGTGGCGCCCCGGGCACATCATCGATACGCCCAGGCGCACCGCACCGCCATCGCCCGCCGCTCGCCGGGCGCGGCGCAACGCATCCTCGGATTGGCGCATAATCGAGCGCGCGTCGTCCACCAACAGCGCGCCCGCCGGCGTCACCTTGACGCCCGAGTGCGAGCGCTCGAACAACGTGATGCCAAACTCGGCCTCGAACCCCGACACCTGTTTGACGAGCGCCGGGGTCGACACGCGCAGCTTTGCCGCGGCACGCGAGAAACTTCCCAGCTCCGCGGCGGCCGAAATAGCGTCAAGTCGTCGATCGTACACGTCAATCTCCCGTTTTCGCACGCGCGGGCCCACAGCGCCGCAGGGGGTCGTTTTCGCAGGTCACACGCTCAATTGCGAACAAACCTCAATGCACAGTGTAAACCTACGGTTAACGCCATTCTAACAAATATGCAATTCACCTGCGCGAACGCTAAGCATACGATAACCAGCGAAAACCACGTGGGTCGGTTAATGGGAGCGACCCACAGGGAGGCACAAGAAGGGAAGTTCCTATGAGCAATTGGCTTAAGCTCGAGGGCGATGTCTGCGCCGTGACTGGCGCGCTCGGCGGTATGGGCGCCGAGATTTGCCGCGAGTTCGCCCGCAACGGCGCCAATGTCGTCCTGCTCGACCTGGACGAGGAGAAGGTCAAGGCCGCAGCCGCCGACCTCGCCGCCGAGTTTGGCATCCACGCCGAGGGCTACAAGATGAACGCCACCGACGAGGCCGAGGTTCAGGCCGCCGTCGACGCCACCATCGCCGAGTTCGGCCGCGTCGACGTTCTCGTCAACACCGCCGGCATCCTGCGCTTCGCCGCCATGGAGGACCTGCCGCTGAGCGACTGGGAGCAGGTGCTCAACGTCAACCTCACCGGCTACTTCATCACCTCGCAGCGCTTTGGTCGCGAGATGATCAAGGCCGGCCAGGGCCGCCTGGTGCACATCTCAACCGTCGCTAGCCACTCCCCCGAGACGTTCTCGGGCGTGTACAGCTCCACCAAGGCGGGCGTCAACATGATGTCCAAGATGCTCGCCGCCGAGTGGGGCCCTTACGGCGTGCGCTCCAACTGCGTCGAGCCCTGCTTTGTCAAGACCCCCATGTCGGCGAGCTTTTACGCCGACCCCGAGGTCGAGAAGAGCCGCAGCCGCCTCATCGCCACGCGCCGCATCGGCGAGGTCAGCGATATCGCCAACGCCGTCATGTTCCTGGCGTCCAAGCGCTCGGACTTTACCACCGGCGACGCCATCAAGGTCGATGGCGGCTTCTCCAATATGATGGGCGACCTCACCGCCAAGCCCGGCGGTCGCCGAGCCTTTGCCGACAACTACCTCAAGAACAAGGGTGTCGAGCTTTGGTCCGATGAGTCCGGCGTCGCAAAGCCGACTGACCAGTAAGCCAGCCCAACAGGGAGGCTCGCGGTGACGCCCGCTCCTCCCCGCATCGATTAGAAAGAGTCCAATGGCTTCCACCAACTCCAACAAGGGTCGCGCCGTCGTGCTTTCCGCCGCGTGCGTCACCATGTTCTTCATCAGCTCCATCGCGCTGTATTCCGTTGTGAGCAAGAACCTGCTCGCCGTCTATCCCGAGTGGTCCAGCGCTCTTACCTGGGCCTTCCCGGTCTTTCAGACCATCATGGCCGTGACGGGCATCTTCGCCGGCCGCATCTCCGATAAGATCGGCCCGCGCAACGTCGTGATCGCTGCCGCCGTGTGCTACGGCGTGGGCTGGTTCATGTCCGGCACCGTCACCGAGCCGTGGCAGTTCTACCTGTGGTTCTCGCTCGTCGCCGCCATCGGCAACGGCCTGGGCTACAACCCGGCACTCACCACCGGCCAAAAGTGGTTCATCGACAAGAAGGGCCTCGCCTCCGGCATCACCCTGGCCGCTTCGACCGCCGGTCCCGCCGTGCTGTCCCCGGTGCTCGCCTCGCTGCTCATCCCGAGCCTGGGCATCTTTGGCGCCCTTAAGGCACTCGGCGTCATCTTCTTTGTGATGATCGCCGCCTCCGCCCTGTTCCTGAAGGCCCCCGAGGCCGGTTGGCTGCCCGAGGGCTTCGAGGCCCCCAAGGGCGGCGCGCACGCCGGCACCTTCGGCGACCTCACCCCGGGCGAGATGGTCAAGACCCCGCGCTTCTGGGTCCTCATCGTCACCTTCGCCTTTGCCGCCACCGCGGGCACCCTGCTCGTGGGCAAGGTTGCCTCCATCGCCGCCGTCCAGCTCTTCGCCGACCCCACGAGCGCTGCGGCCGTCGCCCTCGGCGGTGTGGTCGTCTCCGTCAACACCTGCGCCAACCTGGTCGGCCGCCTGTCCTTCGGCCAGATCATCGACAAGCTCGGCGCCTACAAGTCGCTGCTCATCAGCCTTGTCGTCACCATCGTCGCGCTCGTCATCATGTCGATGAGCTTTACGCAGAGCATGTTCTTTGTTGCGCTCGCCCTGCTCGGCTTTAGCTTTGGCGCCCTGCTCGTCATCTACCCGCCGCTCACCGGTGGCGCCTTTGGTACCAGCAACATAGGCGTCAACTACGGCATCATGTTCTTGGGCTATGCCGCTTCCACCTGGATCAGCCAGCCCATCACCGCTGTGCTGTATCACGCCGAGGCCGGCAGCGCCGCCTACCAGCAGTCCTTCTACGGCGCCATCGTGATTGCCGCCATCGCCGTCGTACTCACCGTCTACATGATGGTCTCCGACAGCAAGAAGAAGTCCGCCTAGTTATACCGATGTGACAAAGGGGCTGTCCCTTTGTCACATTCCAAGCCACCAGCATTAAGGAGTCGAAATGTCTGAGCTCAACCCCGCCCGCATTGCCGTTATCGGCGCCGGCGCCATGG
This sequence comes from Collinsella sp. AM15-2, assembly GCF_003471985.1. Classification (NCBI taxonomy): domain Bacteria; kingdom Bacillati; phylum Actinomycetota; class Coriobacteriia; order Coriobacteriales; family Coriobacteriaceae; genus Collinsella; species Collinsella sp. AM15-2. The sequence goes on from NZ_QRKO01000001.1 coordinate 203,020, forward strand.
GCCGCAACCACATCCGCTTTGTCACCGAGGAGCCCGAGGCCGAACTCGTCGCCATCGCCGACGCCTTTGAGGGCGCCCGCGCCACGGCCGAGGCCGCCGGCGTGCCGTTCTTTACCGATCCCGCCCAGATGATGGACGAGGTCAAGCCCGAGGCCGTCATCATCGCCACCCCCAACGACCTGCACCTGGGCGTTGCCCGCGAGGCCATCAAGCGCAACATCGTGCCGCTGGTCGAAAAGCCAATCTCCAACGATCTCGAGGATGCCCAGGCCTTCGCCGCCGAGGCCGAGACCGCCGGCGTGCCCGTGCTCGTGGGTCAGCACCGTCGCCACAACCCGTTTGTGAACAAGGCCAAGGAGATCATCGAGTCCGGCGAGTTGGGCAAGCTCACCGTGTCGAGTTTCCACTACATGATCTATAAGAACGACGAGTACTTCGATGTCGAGTGGCGCCGCAAGAAGGGTGCCGGCCCGATCCTGGTCAACCTGGTGCACGACGTCGACCTGCTCCGCTACCTGCTGGGCGAGCCCGTCGCCGTCCAGGGCATGCAGTCCAGCGCCGCCCGCGGTTTTGAGACCGAGGACTCCGCCGTGGTCAACGTCCGCTTTGCCGACGGCGCGCTCGCGAGCATGACCATTTCCGATGCCACCGCCAGCCCCTGGAATTGGGAGGCCACCGCTCGCGAGGACCCGCAGTACCGTCCCTTCGACGCCGACGCCTACTTTATCGGCGGAACCTTGGGCGCCCTTTCGCTGCCCCGCCTGCACCAGTTCTCCTACGACGGCGCCTCCAACTGGCACAAGCCGCTGCAGATGGAGATTCCGGCCGTGGACCCGGTGCTGCCGCACAAGATGCAGCTCAAGCACTTTGTGAAGGTTGTCCGCCGTGAGGTCGAGCCCGTCGTGACCCCCGCCGATAACGTCAAGACGCTCACGCTTCTCAACGCCATCAAGGAGGCCGCCGAGACCGGCCAGCTCGTCGAGCTGTAGCACCTTAGGACAGGCCGCGGCAGAAACCCCATGCCGGGCCCCTCGGTCCGCCACAAATAAGCCCCTCTTCTTTGCCCCGCGAGCAGCCTCCTGCCCGCGGGGCATTTTGCTACGTTGCCAATGATTTTTCTGGGACGGGGGACTTTTTGCACCTTAGCTTGATTCGTTCGCCACGAAATGTGCCTATCTACTACGTTTAACCAATCACCCTCATCCATACCGAATTTCGCGAAATAAAAACCGCAGGTAAACGGCTTGCGCATTTTCGGAAAACCGGGGGATGGTCGACCCACACGGTTCAAACGTAGTAGATAGGCCGCTTTCGTGGTTCCGCGCCAAAACAGTCTTTTTTGAGCGAAGTGGCAGGTGGTATCCTTGGTAGCTCTGTGCTGCAAACGCACCTTAAACGCAAGGAGTTTCATGGATCTTATCGCCCAGCTCGCGCGCGAGCTCAACCTTAAGGCCGCCAACGTCGAGGCGGCCGTCAAGCTCATCGACGAGGGAAACACCATTCCCTTTATCTCGCGCTACCGCAAGGAAGCCACGGGCGGCATGGACGATGTCGCCCTGCGCGCGCTCGACGAGCGCCTGTCCTACCTGCGTAATCTTGAGCAGCGCAAAGAGGACGTCATTCTGCTCATCGGCGCCCAGGGCAAACTCACGCCCGAGCTCGAGCAACAGATTCGCGAGGCCACACAGCTCCAGCGTGTCGAGGACCTCTACAAGCCCTACCGCAAAAAGCGCATGACCCGCGCGCAGAAGGCACGCGAGGCCGGCCTGGAGCCGCTCGCCAACATGATCATCATGCAGGCCTCGGCCAAGGGCAGCGCGCTCGACGCCGCCGCGGACTACGTCAACGAGGAGGCCGGCTTCGACACGCCCGAGAAGGCGCTCGCCGGCGCCGCCGACATCGTGGCCGAGACGGTGGCCGAAGATCCCGAGAACGTCGCCGACCTGCGCGCCTTTACGCAAAACACCGCCGACATCGTCGTCGAGGCCACCGACCCCGCCGAGAAGACCCCCTACGAGCCCTACTACAACTTTGACGAGCCGTTGCGCCGTATACCCAACCACCGCGTGCTGGCTATCGACCGCGGTGAGCGTGAGGGCAAGCTCCGCGTGCGCGTGAACGTCGACGGCGCTGCCGCTACGGCACGCCTCGGCAGCCGCTGGCCCCGTCGCCAGGGCGTGTTTGCTCCCGTCTTTAATGCCGCCATCGCTGACGGTTACAAGCGCCTCATGGCCCCCTCGCTGGAGCGCGAGGCCCGCGCCAAACTCACCGTTCGCGCCCAGACCGAGGCCATCAACGTCTTTGCCAAGAATCTCGAAGGCCTGCTCTCGGCGCGCCCCGTGCGCGGCGCCCGCGTACTCGCGCTCGATCCGGGCTACCGCACCGGCTGCAAGGTCGCCGTCATGGACGAGACCGGCAAGCTGCTCGACCACGGCGTGGTCTACCCCACCAAGCCGCGCCACGACGTCGCCGGCACCAAGCGCGAGCTCGCCCGCCTCGTCAAGAAGGACAGCGTCAACACCATCGTCATCGGCAACGGCACCGCCAGCCGCGAGACCGAGGAAGTCGTCTCGGAGTTTATTGCCGAGCAGGCGCCCAGCCTTCGCTACACCATCGTCAACGAGGCGGGCGCGTCGGTGTACTCCGCCTCCGAGCTCGCGAGCCAGGAGTATCCCGATCTGGATGTCACCGTACGTGGCGCCATGAGCCTGGGCCGCCGTCTGCAAGACCCGCTGGCAGAGCTCGTCAAGATTCCGCCCCAGTCCATCGGCGTTGGCCAGTACCAGCACGACCTTGACCAGGCCGAGCTTTCGCGCACCTTGGGCCACGTGGTGGAAGACGTCGTCAACCGTGTGGGCGTCGACGTCAACACCGCGAGCGCAAGCCTGCTGGGCTACGTGTCGGGCATTACGCCGAGCGTAGCCAAAAACATCGTGGCCTACCGCGAGGAAAACGGCGCCTTTACCGATCGCCGCCAGCTCAAGAAGGTCCCCAAGCTGGGACCCAAGGCGTACCTCAACGCCGCAGGTTTCCTGCGCATCAGCGGCGGCAAGAACCCGCTCGACGCGACAAGCGTCCACCCCGAAAGCTACGAGGTGGCCACGGCCGTCCTGGAGCGCGCCGGCGTTGCGGCAAGCGAGCTCAGCCGCGGCGGCGTGCCCGATATCGAGCGCCGCCTGGGCAGCATCTCGGCGCTGGCAAGCGACCTGGACTGCGGCACCCTCACGCTCATCGACATCGTCAACGAGCTCAAGAAGCCCGGTCGCGACCCGCGCGACGACGCGCCCGAGGTGGTCTTTAGCCGCTCGGCGCTTTCGATCGACGACCTGGAGCCCGGCATGGAACTCAAGGGCACGGTGCGCAACGTCGTCGACTTTGGCGCCTTCGTCGACGTGGGCGTGCACCAGGACGGCCTCGTGCACATCTCCAAACTGGCCAACCGCTTCGTCAAGCACCCAAGCGACGTGGTGCACGTCGGCGACACGGTCAAGGTGTGGGTCGAAAAGGTCGATCGCGACCGCAAGAAGATCTCGCTCACCATGGTGCAGGGGAAATAAACCGCCAAAGCAAGGGTACCCCCTGTAGCGACGTGCAAAATCGCGAGTATTCTGCAATTTCCGCCGCTCCGAACGCCCCTCAGAGGCAATATAGTCACAAACAGCCCCCGTTTTAGCGTCGTCAGAGCCAAAACGGGGGCTGTTCCGTGCTTCAACCAGCTGGTAAAAGCCTTTACCTTGCTGAATACTCTCAATTTTGCACGTCGCAGGCGGGGGTACCTTTGCCTACGGCAGGATATGGAAGCCGAGTGCTAACTTGCCGGCAAGCTCGTTTCGGCAGCCCCGGCCTTTCCTTTACCTAGCGCGACCCTCGCGAAGCGCGTGAGCGATAGGGAAAGGAAAGGCCGGGGCGAACAACCCGCGGCGCAGCCAGTGTTCGCGTTACGGCAAGATATGGAAGCCCAAAGCGGCGATATCCTTGGCAAAGCCGCGCACGGTGTCGAGCGAGACCTCGTACGGATCGCGACCGATGTTCTTGCGCTTGGCCAGGATACTGTTGGGCACCGTGATGATCTGGCAACCGCAGGCCTCGGCCTGGTAGATGTTGATGAGCTCGCGCGTGGACGCCCACAGGACCTCGCAGTTTGGCTTGGCGGCGGCCTTCTTGACCGACTCCGTCATAAACGGAATGGGGTCGACGCCGGTGTCGGCGATACGGCCGGCAAAGAGCGAGATGATGGACGGCGTCTCGGCGTCAACGGCCTCGACCATCTCGTCGACCTGCGCGGGCGTGAAGATGGTGGTGACGTTGACCTTAATGCCGTCGGCGGAAAGCTTGCGCACCAGCTCGGCGGTGGACTCGCCCTTAGTGGTCACGCACGGAATCTTGACGTAGACGTTCTCGGCCCAGGTAGCGATCTCGCGTGCCTCGACCTCCATGGTCTCTACGTCGTCGGCAAAGACCTCAAACGAAACGGATACATCGGTGATGTGGGCCAGGACCTCCTTGGCAAATGCGCGGTAATCCGTCACGCCGCCCTTCTTCATAAGGGACGGGTTGGTTGTGAAGCCCTGAACGTTGCCGTTCTCGTACATGTCGAGCATGCCCTCGAGGTTTGCACCGTCAGCGAACACCTTGATTGCCATCTGCCTGATTCCTTTCGCTTGCACATGGGCGTTAAACTGCTAAACACTTTACCTACGTTTATCAAGGCGTGAGCTGCGGTTTTTTATCTTCTCGGCGAACGGCATAAACGCTTTAGCGTTTTTGAGCACACCCTCCAGCGGCAAAACGATTTTGCAGGGCGAGCCGATTTGAGCCGCCCGCCGCGGGTGAACGGTAATTGGACGGTTCCCGCTAGATCAACCCAAAGTGGCGCATGGCGGTGACGGTACCGTCGTGTGCGACGTCGTCGGTCACGTAGTCGGCGACCGCCTTGACCTCGGGCATGGCGTTGCCCATGGCAACAGCCGTCTCGACGGCGGCGAGCATGCCCAGGTCGTTGCCCGAATCGCCGAAGCCAAAAGTGCGCGCATTTCCCTCGCGGCCCAGATACGCCAGCGCTCGCGCCACGCCCACGCCCTTGTCGATGCCCTTGGGGCTCAGCTCGCGGTTTGCTTGCTGGGCTCGCTTGGAAGCTCGGCGGTAAACGCGTCTCCCAGTCAATCCGGCACCGCCGAGGCAAACCCCACACGTGCCCGCCAACGCAAAGGTCCGGCGGGACGCACCTAGCATCCCGCCGGACCGTCACTCGTCCAGGAGGCCACCGCGACGAACCTCTAGATCTTCGCAAGCTCCTCGGAGATGACGCGGCAGACGTCCTCAGCCTGAGGCATCACGCCGTACATCTCGAAGAAGCCGTGGTCGCAGCCGCGATAGCGAATCGCGGTGACGTCAACGCCCGCATCCTGCAGCCTCTTCGCGAATAGCTCGTCCTGATAGCGCAGGTAGTCATACTCGGAAGAGATGATGACCGTGCGGGGGAACGCGCTCACGTCCTCCGCGAACAGGGCAGACACCCTCGGGTCGAGCATCTCCTCCGCATTGCCGTTGGTATACATCACTGGCAGGTCGTCGTTGGCGTTGCGGATGCGATCCACCCTGCTCAGAGCCTCGGCCCTCTGGTCGTTCACGATCTCATAGAGGTCATAGGACCATTCCTCCGGAACAGGGCCGCCGTCGACGAGCGGATACAGCTCGGCCACGAGCTTGATCCTGTCCGCATGGGACCCGTCGAGGACGACGGCGTTGGTCAGGCTTCCGCCCGCGGAGTCGCCAGCCACGGCGACCCGCGTCGCGTCGACACCCAGCTCATCCGCATGCTCGACAAGCCAGTCGAGCGTCTTCACGCAGTCCTCGACACCACCGGGGAACATCGTCTCGGGAGACAAGCGGTACTCCGGGTAGATCGCGACGCAGCCCGTTCGCTCCGCGATGTCGCGCAGGCAGTTCTCGTACTGGCCAATGTTGCCCACCATGAAGCCGCCGCCGTGGATGAACACGAGCGCGGCGGAGCCGCACCCGTGGCCCTCGGGCGTGAAGACGTGCAGGGGAATGCCCCTGTCGCCAAAGTTCATGACGACGGTCTTCTTGGCGACGTTCGAGCCCCTCACGACATGGGTCTCCTTGTTGGGAGCGGAGCGCCACGCGATCACGTCCACCGGCCCCGCCGGCGCCGGGCCGGCGGCGAGCTTCGCATGGGCGCGCGCGTAGACGCGCGGATCGAGCACGCGCTCGCGCTCGTCTCCCGGCACGGGCTTCAGCAGGAGCTTCAGCCCGTTGGGCTCCACGACCTCCCTAGATCCACGCTCAAGCACTTCAAGCTCGGAAGTGGGGTACTTCCTCTCCTCGGTGCCCATGGCTAGCCGATCTTCAGCTCGTCAAGCTTGGCGTCAAGCTTGGCCATCTCATCGGCGGAAAGCTCCCACTCGAACGTCTCGCAGTTCTGAATCGCGTGGGCGTCCGTGCGCACGCCAACGAGCGCGGTGCCCACGTACTCCTTCTGGGTGCTCCAGTTCACGGCGACCTGTGCCACGGGCTTGTCATGAGCCTCGGCGATCTCGTCCATGACCTTGAGCAGCTCCTGGACGCGCGAGAACTTGGGCTCCTGGAAGTAGTCGTAGAAGCCGCCACGAACATCGCCCTCCTCGAACTTCGGCAGCTCGCGGAACTTGCCCGACAGGATGCCCGCGCCAAGGGAGCCATAGGTGAAGGAGTCGATGCCACGCTCGTAGCCCCACTTGATAAGGTCCTCGGAGGAGCGGTCGACCATGGAGTAGGGCGGCTGCTGGACGTCGACCTGAGCGACCTTCTCGCACTCCTCGATCATCTCGGTCGTGAAGTTGGAGACGCCGATGTGGCGAATCTTGCCTTGCTCCTTGAGGAGCTGGAGGGCGCACATCGTCTCGGAGAACGGGGTCTTGGCGTCGGGCCAGTGCACGAAGTAGAAGTCGATGTAGTCGGTGCGGAGATTGCGCAGCGAGCTCTCGACCTCCCTCATGATGTTCTTGAACGAAGAGTCGCGGTCATAGCCGGCGGCGCTGGTGATCAGGCCAACCTTGGTCGAGAGCAGGTAGCTCTCTCGGTCGACGCCCCTGAGCGCGTTGCCGACGACCTTCTCGGACGCGCCGTTGCCATAGCACGGCGCGGTGTCAATGAGGTTGACGCCGTGATCGAGCATGGTGCGGATGGCGGACATGCTGGCGGCGTCATCGTTCTCACCAAAGGAGTCGCCGCCGATCGCCCAGGTGCCCACGGCGAGCTGGGAGACGTCAACGTCGGAGTTCTTGAGGTGCGTGTAGCGCATATTCTCTCCTTCTAATGGGGCGGCACGCGTCGAATGTCCTCGATCGCGTGCCGCCAGGAATTGCCTTGAACAGGCTTCGGATGATCCGGAAACCGCCTTACACGATGCCCACGAGGCCGAGGACGAGCGCCAGAACCATGATGCCGACCAGGATGATGTTGACGTTCACGTTCTTCTTGCGCAGGAGCCAGAGGACGACGAGCGTAAGTCCCAGAGGCACGATGCCCTTGAAGATCGAGTCGAGGTAGGTCTGGATCATGACGGGGTCGGAGTCCTGAACCGGAATGGACAGGATCGTGTTGAATTGGACGTTCGCCGCGGTCATGGCGCCGATCATCACCAGGCCGATCGTGGAGGTCGCCTTGGTGATGAGCTTCATGAGACCACCCTCGTACATCTCGGAGATGAAGTTGGTGCCCATGCTGAAGCCGAGGTAAGTCATGAAGTATCGGCAGAGGATCGACGGGATGTTGTAGATCAGCAGGAACATGATCGCGCCGAGGGGCGAGCCGCTCATGGCGAGGTTAATGCCGATGCCGGCGGCGATAACACGCAGGACGCCCCAGAAGATTGCGTCGCCGATGCCGGACATCGGGCCCATCAGGGAGACCTTGATACCGTCGATGGACTCGGTGTCGAAGTCTTCGTGCTGCGAGTTCTCCCTCTCCATGGAGGCGACGAGGCCCATGGCGAACGTGCCGACGTTCTGGGTAATGTTGTACCAAGTCGTGTGACGCTTCATGGCGTCGGCACGAGCCTCGGGGTCATCGGCGTAGTAGCGGTTAAGCGCGGGCTGGACGGAGTACAGCCAGCCGTCGGCGCCAGCCTTGACGGAACCGCCGGCGCAGGAAGCGAACACGGAGAAGGAGCGCAGGAAAATGCTGTTGAGCATCTTCTTGTCTTCAGGGCTCACATTCTTGGTCAGGTTGCTCATGCGAAGAAATCCTCCTCGTCGCTGGTTACAGAGTCGCCGGAAACGGCCTGGGTGGCCACTCCCTTCTTGGTGAGATCGAAGATCTCCTTGTCGCGGAGGGCGGAGGCAACCGCGATGATGACACCGAGAACTGCGATGGCGATCATCGGGAGGCCGAGGTACTGGTAGAGCGTAAAGCCCAAGAAGAAGTAGATGCTGAGCTCGGTGCTCCACAGCATCTGGAGCAGGAGCGCCATACCAACGGCGGGCAGGAGGGCACCCACGGCGTTGAGGCCGCTCATGACATTGGCCGGAATCTGGTTAACGATGGCGGCAACGGGCTCAGCGCCGAGGTAAACGCCGAGGAAGGCGATGAGGCCAAAGGCAGCGTACTTAACGAACCAGAGAACGAAGTGCTGAAGCGCGAGGCCCTTCTCGTTGCCCTCGGCGGCCATCTTGTCAAAGGTGGCTGCGAAGAACGCGAGGAACACGTTGTTCATGAAGATCGAGAGAAATGCGGTGACGACGCCCACGGGAACGGCCAGTGTGATGGCGGCACCCTGGTCGATACCAGCGCCAACGGTGAAGGCGACGGCGAGGGCGGTCGCGGTAACAGGCTCGGCGGAGATAGCGCCACCAATGTTAACCGCGCCCATGAAGATCGCCTCGAGAGAGGCACCGATGATGACACCGGTCTTGACGTCGCCCATCAGGAGGCCCGCAACGAGACCTACCACGAGAGGACGCTCGATCATGCACTGACCGAGAACCCAGTTGCCGCCGTAGCAAATCAGCACGGTCAACCAGGCCATTATTGCCAACCCAACCATTTGACTTCCTTTCTTTCATTTCATTTGGCCGCCTGGCCAAATCCCCTTATTTCCCCGCCGCCTCGATCAGACTCTTGAGAGGAGTCTTGGGATTGGACGGGATAAGCTGATGGAAAACCGGAATACCCTGCTCGCAAAGCTCCTTCGCGGCCTCGAGCTCATCCGGGTTGAGCATGATCGTGGAGTTGAGGGCGACCTTGCTATCCGGATCGGACTTGTCGAAGCGGCCGACGTTGGCAACGTTCACGCCCTCAATCTTGCCCGGCGCGCCCTTAACGAGCTCAAGCACGTCACGCACGCAGTTGGTGAGCGCGAAGATGCGCATGGAGTCCGCGCGCGGATCGTTCGCGATGCGGCAGGCATCCGGAACGTCCTTGACGAGGAGTTTCTGGCCCGCCGGCGTACCCATGGAAAGCGTCATGCGAAGGGCGTCGCTCTCCACGGCGTGCTTGTTGGCGACGATGATCCTGGTGGTGTTGAGCTCCTTGGTCCACACCAGGGCGACCTGTCCGTGAATCAGACGGTCATCGACTCGAACCTGAACAATCATTGCTTCCTCTCTCTACTTGTTAGTACTCTCTAATCAAAGAAGTCTCCCTCGGACTCCTCGTTGTCCGCGGCCTTGCTCGGAGGCTCGACGACCTGCATCGTCGCCCTCGCCAGCTCGACGCTCTGCTTGATCGAATCTGCCGTGACCGGCTCGGCGCCGAGGAGCGTCTCGATCACGAGGCCGAGGTTCATACCGGTGACGTGGACGATCCCGCGCTTCTCCGGCTCCATAAGGACGACCTTCTGGAAGACGGAACCACCGTAGATGTCGGTGAAGATGATGGCCTCGTCCTCAGGGCCCACCGAGTCAATAAAGGCCTGGATGCGAGGGGTGAAATCAGAGTCGTCCACGTAGCAGTCAACTGCCTCCACCATGTCCGCCATGCCGGTCAGGATTCCGATCGAGCTCCTGATTCCGCTTGCGAGGTGGCCGTGCGACGCGACAAGAACTTTCTTCATCGAGTCTCTCCTAGAGCGAATAGTGGTTGGGGTTCAGAAGCTGGATCTTGCTGACGACGAACGCGCGCATGTCGGGGGCGGCGTCCATCAGGAGGCCTATGCCGTTGCCGTCGTTCTTACCGGAGTTGATGTCCTTCTCGAAGGCGCGGTACATGGAACGGAAGTACTCCGTGGCGATGTTGAACTTACTCATGCCGAGGTTCACGGCCTCCTGGAGCTGCTCGTCGGGGATGTCGGAGCATCCGTGCATGACGAGGGGGACGCTGACGGCCTCCCTGCAGGCCTTGATGCGCTCCATGTCGAGGTTCGGGACCTTGACATAGGGGCCGTGGGCATTGCCGACGGCGATGGCGAGCGAGCCGCAACCGGTGCCCTCGACAAACTCCTCGGCGAGGTTCGGGTCGGTGTAGTGGTCGCTGTTCACGAAGTCGTTGGCGTCAGAGCCGTTGCCGACATGGCCGAGCTCGGCCTCGATGTCGACGTCGAAGATCTTGGCGACCTGGACGACGTCCTTCGTGAGCTGGAAGTTCTCCTCATAGGGAAGTGAGGAGCCGTCGACCATGACGGATGGGAAGCCGGCCTTGACGCCCTTGACGGCGATCTCGTAACCAGCGGAGTGATCCTGGTGGACGGCGACGGGCACGCTCGCGCGCTCGGCGTAATAGCGGGCGGCGAAGGCGATGATGTCGAGGGCGCAGTGGTCCTCGAAGCCAGGCCAGTACTGGATGATGATGGGCATGTGCTCATCCTCGGCGGCCTGGATCGCATAACGGATGGTCTCCGTATTGATGACGTTAATCGCGGGCACGCCATAGTGGTGCTCGGTCGCATGTTGAAGAAGCTCGTTGACCTTGATGAGTGACATCTTTGTCTTCCTTTCACCTGAATAATCATTGGATCGGACAGTTCTCAGCTCGTCAGCTGGTTGAACACGAAGCGAAGCGCGAGGCAGGCAGGCGCTTGCGAGGCGCGGTGGAGCCTATGCGGCCGCCTCCTCAGGCTGTGGCGCCGCGCTTCTACGCCACAGCACGTACGTCACAAGAGCAACGACCGCAGCAATCGTTGAAGCGAGGGCGAAGGCCAGGAAACCCGCGTGCGTGCCGAGCGCGTCGCACGCCCAACCGCCAAACAAGTTCGCAACCACGACGGACAGACCGCTCTGGACCATCGCGAAGGCGCTCTGACCTCGAGCGCGACAATCCTCGTAGGTGTGGTTGGCAATGTAGGTAACGCAGGAGTAGTAGACGGTCATGTAACTCACGCTCTGCAGCAGCTGGCCGCAGACCATGACCGGGACGATGCCGGTGCCCACGAGCACGAGCCTGAGCGCCGCCATGAAGCAGGAAAAGATCAGGAGGTTCATCTCGCCGAAGCGCCTGACCAGCTTGGAGGAAACGAGCAGGATGGGGATCTCGCTCGCAGCGGAGACCGCACTCAGGACGCCCACGAGGTTCTGACCCTCGCCAAGCTCGACCGCGTAGCGGCCCAAGAACGCCCCGATGAAGCCAATCGCGGCCGAACTGATGAAGGCGAAGACCAAGACGAAGGCGATCTCATTGCTGGTGAACAGCGAGAGGAGGCCCTTTCCGTGGGAGACCTTGGGATCGTCCGCGGCATTGGCGCGAATTCCCGCCTCGGGGAGGCGCCACATGTGAGCCGCGAAGACCACCAGCGCGGCGGAGACCACCGTGAACTGGATTTGAGGAGCCATGTCGAGCAGCCGACCGACGATCAGGACGACGATGGCATAGCCGATAGTGCCACCCATGCGAATGCGAGAAAAGTCCAGGCCAGAGCGATCCGCGAGCTCGATGACGAGGGAGTCGCTCAGGGGCAGGAGCCCCGAGAAAAACGCCGAGAATGCAAAGGTTACGAGAAGGACCGGGACGAACGTCGACGCCAGGTAATACAGCGGAGCGAGTACCGCCGCCGCAAGGCAGAGGGCCACGATGACCGCGCGGCGGCGCCCGAGCTTGTCGGCGATCGTCGACCAGAGCGGCTGGATGGCGAGCGCACACACCGGGGTCGCCGCGAGGAGGATGCCGGTCTGGGCCGCGCTGAGGCCGAGGCTCGTGTAGTGAGCGGAGAGAAACGGCGAGTACACGCCCGCGCAGACCCAGTAGAGTACGTTCGCGAAGAACAGCGAAGTCATGCTTGCGTTTGTCTTGGCGTTGTGCATCGTGCTTCTCCCTTCTTGCTCGCCGGGTGCCTGTCTGGGCTTCGAAGTGATTCACCATCTAGCGTGAAACGGAGTTGCGAGGCGTTGAAACAATGTTCTGTTGTTTCATCGTTTTCGTGCCGTTGTTTCACGACTCATAAGATAGCAGCTCAAGCTGAGATTGCGCCGAGGAAGTACCGATTTACCGTGAACGGTAGGAAATCAGCGGTGAAACGCTATTTCACCGCTGATGAAACATTTTGCTTACTTTTCACCTCTCTTGACCTAAGATACAAAGCAAGCTAGGACCAAGGAGTAACCATGGATAAGACAGGGGATGTGCTCAGCCACATCTGCGCGGTCATGAGCAGCCTATCCCCCTCGGAGAAGGCAATCGCAACATATGTGCTCGACCACCCGTCGGATGTCGCAACGATGACCGTCCGCGAACTCGCCGCAGAAACCGGTACGTCACCGGCGTCTGTTTCGAGATTCGCAAGGACGCTTGACTACCGAACCTATTCGGACATGCGTCTGGCGCTCGGCATATCCATCAGCAGGGCATCCGGCGAAGAAAAGGCCACGGACGGCAGGATTACTCTGGACGACGTCGAGGGCTCCATCAAGTACGTCCTGTCTCACAAGGTCAAGGAGCTCTCCCAAACCGCCTCGCTCATTGACTCCGATGACTTTTCGGCAGTCGTCAATCTGCTCCACAACGCCAACCTCGTCCTGATCGCGGGCGTCGGCAACTCGATTAACATGGGCGTAAACGCGGCGTTCAAGCTCTCGCAGGTTGGAGTCAGAGCGTTTTGCCCCAGTACCACCGAAGCCATGGTCTCCGTCGCAACCAGCCTCAAGGAGAATGACGTTCTGCTCGTCATTTCGACGTCCGGATACTCGAAGCGCCTCGTCAACATATTCGACTCTGCCGAGGATTCGAACACCCCCATCATCATGATCACAGACAACCCGGATACGCCGCTCGCGAAGCGTGCCACGCATATCATCCGAGCCATCTCGCGAGATCAGGCCATCACCGGAACCGAGATCGCCTTCTCGCACAGCTCGATCAACTTCGTCATCGAGCTGCTGTTCCTCTTCCTGACCTCTTGCTGGGATGACCCGGTAGAGTTTAACAGGATCATCTCGAAGAATCTCATGGGAGACAAGCAATACAGCTAGGACGACGCACGCCGGCGCACCGATGCCCAGACCGAAACGGGAGGACCCCTTGATAAAGCTCATCCTCGCAGACATGGATGGGACCCTGTTGCCGTTTGGCTCAAGGGTCGTATCGGAGCGCACGCACAGCGCGATTCTTTCGGCGCTCGATGCGGGCATCGCGTTCGGCCCCGCAAGCGGGCGCGACTACGCCGACCTGGCCGATGCCTTTGACGGCGACGCGCGCTGTTTCTCGACCGGCATCATGGCCAACGGAAAGAAGGTCTTCTCCAGCGGCGAACTCGTGTTCAAAAAGACGCTCTCGACGGAGGCACTCGTCAAGCTCGATAGCGCTGTACGCCCCTACGCGGGGACGTCACTCTGGCTAGTCGCCGATGTCGATGAGACAGGCAAGCGCTGCGAGCAGTTCCTCTGCGCCGTCGAGCCTGGCGACGAATTCGCCTTGGACGTCGTTAAGGACTCCGGAAGAGACATGGCGCTCGGAGACGTGCCCACGAACCGTGACGTCATAACCGCCGGCATCTTCGTCAACGTCAGCTCCGCCCCGACGGAAGTCGTTCGGAGTCGATGCAAGGAAGCCTGCCCAGAACTTGATTTCCCCTCGCCCGTCCCATTCTTCCTCGATGTTGTTCCGGCTGGCTGGAGCAAGGTAAACGGACTCGACGCGCTTCTCGGCAGCCTTGGGGTCACGCTGGACGAGGTCGCTTTTATCGGAGACTCGGAAAACGACGTGACGCTCCTCGATAAGGTGCCGAACTCCTACGCAGTCGCGGGCGCGATGCCAGAGGCGAAGGCCGCGGCCCATCACCTGATCGGGAACGCAGCCGAGGACTCCGTCGCGAAGCTCATCGAACAGATTGTCCAGCAGCGAGGCTAGGGTTCCGCCAGCGTGGCATGCGCCGCGTGCCTCGTCATCCGTTCGTGGCGCGCTACCTCGTGACGATCCAGAGCGTGGCCATCGTCGCGACGCCGATGCCTACGATGAGCGCGGCCCACAGGACGCGGACCACGGGGTTCATGTCGCCCGCCACCACCATGTCGTTCGCGTGCCAGAACCAGCTCTCGTTTCCCTCGCACATGATGCCCTCCCTTGGCCTCGATTACGCCATCTATGGCCGAGCAATCGCAGGTCACGTGCCATGGATTTGCCCTACGCCCAGCTTTCAGTTCTGTAAGGCGGCGGGAGCCTGTGCGAGGCCCCGAGTCCTGAGGCTGTTGCAATGAAAATGGGAATCAAGGAGCACGCATCAATCATATGGGTTCCTTTCGAGGGCGATGGCAAACGAAGCATCCATCATATAATGGAGCGACGCAACCAGAGAGGTCACCCATGGAATTTTATGCAAGCTGCCCCGAGGGCTTTGAGTCCGCACTCGCCGACGAGCTAAAACGGCTCGGGCTTTCGCATGTACGCCGCCTTAAGGGCCGCGCTACGTTTGAGGGCGAGCTCGAAGAAGGCTACCGCGCCTGTCTGTGGTCGCGCCTGGCCAGCCGCGTGTTTGTGGTGCTTGGGCGCTTTGAGGCGCAGGATGCCGATGCGTTGTACGACGGCGTTTACGACATCGCCTGGGAGAGCATTGTTCGCCCGGGCGCCACCATCGCCATCACCGCCCGCGGCGTGACCGAGCAGCTGCGCAACACGCGCTTCTCGGCCCTGCGCGCCAAGGACGCGCTGTGCGACCGTCTGGCCGAGACCACGGGCCGTCGCGCCGATGTCGACGCCGCCAATCCCGACGTCCACCTGCTGCTTTCGCTGCGTCAGCGCCGCGCGAGCATCAACCTGGACCTTTCGGGCGACCCGCTGTTCAAGCGCCTGCCGCCCGCCGCGACCCGCGCCGGCGAGGGCACACACGTGCTGCGCCCCGACTATGCCGCCCTGGTGCTGGCGCAGGTCGGCTGGACTGCACTGTGCGAGCGCGAGCTGACGGCCGACGATTACGAGAACGAAGCCCTGCCCACGCTGGTCGACGCCTCGTGCGCCGGCGGCGGTCTGCTGTTGGAGGCCGTGAACATTCTGACCGACCGCGCCCCGAGCGCCGCACGCGAGCGCTGGGGCTTTGAGGGCTGGCGGCTGCACGACGCCACTCTGTGGGAGCAGCTGCTCGCCGAGGCACGCGAGCGCGAGGCGGCAGCGCGCGAGCGCCAGGCGCGCATCGTTGCCGTAGATATCGACCCCGCCGCCCGCAAGACCGCCGAGCGCATGGTCAAGTGTGCCGGCTACAAGCGCTTTGTCGATTTTTGCGCCGCCAAGCCCGCCACCGTGCTGGACCATGCGGGCGCTGTCGCCGGCGCCGCCGTGGTCGCGGACACCACCGAGACGCCGCTTTCGCTCATGCACGACGCCATGACGCTCATCGGCGAGCTGCGCCGCGCGCCCGAGCTTGCCGCGGCGCCGGTCGCCGCGCTCACCCGCGACGGCCTTATGGCCCGCGCGCTCCATGCCGAGCCCGCGCGCTCCATTGCCGTCATGCCCAACAACGAAGAGGCGACTATCGAGGTTTGGCCCTCGCTCGACCACGCCGCCGCAGCGTTTGAGGCTGCGACCAGCGCGGATGCCGAGGCCGAGGTTGCGGATGCCAACGACGTCATCAGCGACGAAGCCGCCGCTTCCGCCATGCCCGAGCCTGCCGCCATGCTCGACCTGGGCGACGGCAAGCCGCTGCCCGTGCTCATCCCCGAGTCGGAGCAGTTCGCCAACCGCCTGCGCAAGAACGCACGCCTGCGCCGCAAGTGGGCCAAGCGCGAGGGCGTGAGCTGCTACCGCGTCTACGATGCCGACCTGCCCGATTACTCCGCCGCCATCGATCTGTACGAGGGCTGCCCGCAGACGCCGGGTCGCTGGCTCGTCATCGCCGAGTACGCCGCACCCAAGACCATCGATCCTGCGCTGGCCCAGGCCCGCATGCTCGACATCTTGGCCATCGCGCCGCGCATCCTGGATGTTCCGGCCGAGCACGTGCACGCCAAGGCCCGCATGCGTTCGCGCGGCGGCTCGCAGTACGGCAAGCAGGGCGCCGGCAAGGGCGGCCCGGGCGAGCGCGCCAACATCGCGCGCCGTCGCCTGCCGCTCATCGAAGAGGGCGGGCTCACCTTTGCCGTCAACTTTGACGACTATCTGGATGTGGGCATCTTCCTGGACCACCGCGTCACCCGCAACCTAGTGCGCGAGCACGCCAAGCAGGCGCGCCGCTTCCTCAACCTGTTTGCCTACACCGGCACTGCCACCTGCTATGCGGCAGACAGCGGCGTCGAGGAGACCGTGACGGTCGACCTCTCCAACACCTATCTGGACTGGGCCGAGCGCAACATGCGCCAGAACGGCTTTGTGGGGCCTCAGCATCATTTTGTGCGCGACGACGTGCTCGCCTGGATTCGCGACCAGCGCCAGACGCGCAACCGCTGGGACCTGATCTTTGTCGACCCGCCCACGTTCTCGAACTCGTCCAAGATGGGCCGTCGCACCTGGGATGTTCAGCGCGACCATGTTGAGCTTTTGGCCGGCGTATCGCGCCTGCTCGCGCAGGGCGGCCATGCCATCTTTAGCTGCAACCTGCGCGGTTTCCGCCCCGAGACGCGCAAGCTTGCGCGCGCAGGCGTGGTGCTGGAGGACATTACGGAGCAGACCATCCCCGAGGATTTCGCGCGCAACCAGAAGGTGCACCACTGCTACATCGTGCGCCGCCTGCCCATCGAGGACGCCATGGCCGAGGTCGGCTTTAGCGCCGAGGAAATTGCTGAGCGCGTCGAGGAACTGCGCAACCCCGGAGCCCGCAAGCCTCGCGCAGCATCGCCCGCGCACGCGCAGGCCGGCGTCCGAGGACCGCACGGCGACGACAAGCCCGCCTGCTCAGGCAAGCCCAAAAAGAAGAAGTTCTACGCCAGCAAGCCCAAGGGCAAATAAACAAAGTTGCGGTGGAATAGTCCCTAAAAATGCCTGGTAAAGGCCCAAACAGGAACTATTTCACCGCAACTCATATTGGGATGATGGTTGGCGATCTAGCCTTGGGTGACCAGGCGATAGCCGATACCCACGTGCGTCTGGATATAGCGCGGGTGCGCGGGATCGGACTCGATCTTTTTGCGCAGCGTACCCATAAAGACGCGCAGGCTCGCCAGGTCGCTCTTGGTCGCCGTACCCCAAATCTCGTGCAGGATAAATTGGTGCGTCAGCACCTTGTCGGCGTTGTGCGCCAGCAAGCAGAGCAACTTATACTCGATCGGCGTCAGATGCAGCTCCTCGCCATCCATCATGGCAATGCCAGCATCAAAATCGATATGCAGCTCACCGGTATTAAACGAGCCCTCGGAGGCAACGCCGCCCGTTTGCGCATACGAAAGGCGCCTGAGCGTGGTGCGGATGCGCGCAAGCAGTTCCTCGACCGAAAACGGCTTGGTCAGGTAGTCGTCGGCACCGGCATCGAGCGCTCGGATCTTGTCCGCGTCCTCGCTGCGCGCCGAAACCACGATGATCGGCATGCCCGACCACGCGCGCACCGACTCCACCACCTTGACGCCGTCCATATCGGGCAGGCCCAGATCGAGCAGCACAATGCTCGGCGCCTGCGACGAAGCGGCGGCGATGGCGGCGTGGGCGGTCTCCACAGCCATATGGCGCAAACCGTGCGCCTCGAGCGCGGCGACGATAAGGTTGCGGACGGCGGGATCGTCCTCAACGACCAAGATGAGCGGTTTCACGGCAGAGTTCGGCACAGCGCTACTCCTTATCAAACGAAACGTCGGCGGCGGGAAGCTCAATCGTAAAGACCGAACCGTGCGGGTCCGCCGCGGTAACCTCTATGCTACCGCCATGTGCCAGCGCAATGGAGCGGCAGAGCGAAAGCCCCAAGCCCACACTGCGGCAGCTGTCGGCCAGGCCATGGTTGGCGGTGTAGAACGACTCAAAGATTCGCTCGCGGTCCTCGGGCGCAATGCCCGGGCCATCATCAGCAACCGAGCACGCCACGCATCCATCATGGACGCCAATCGAGATCACGATATGCGAGCCCGCAGGCGTATAGGCGATGGCGTTGTTCACCAGATTGACCACCAGCTGCACCATCAGGCGCGCGTCGACGTTGACGAGCGCCGGCTCATCGCACGCCACTACCTTAAGGTCATGCTCGCGCACAGCCGGATTTACGTGACGCAGCGCCTCCTCGACGATATCGTCCATGAGCTCGAGCGTGGTCGACAGGTGCATGCCGCCGCCCTCGAGCTTGGTGATGGCGAGCAGATTCTCGACAGTGGCATTGAGCCATTGCGCGTCCGAGCGAATGGATAGGAGCATGCCGCGGCGTGTCTGGTCGTCGAGCACGGCCGTGCCGGTCGAGCCCTGGTCGAGCAGCACATCGGCATTACCCGAAATACTGGTAAGCGGCGTGCGCAGGTCGTGCGAGATGGAGCGCAGCAAGTTGGCACGCAGCTGTTCGTTTTTGGCGAGCACTGCCGCTTCCTCGCGAGCCTCCATGGCGCGGGCGCGATCGAGCGCCAGCTCGCCTTCGCTCACGATGGCATCGGCAAGCGTCCGCTCCTCGGGCGTCAGCGCATCGGGCTCGGCGACAATGGCGAACACCCCCACCACCGAGGCGGGATCACCCGCGCGCACCATGGTGTCACCCGAGCGCACGGTCAGGTATATGCCGTAGAACGCCGAGGCGCCATAGGTGGCATCGAGCGGCGTTCCCACATAGGCGGACGCCGAGAGCCGCGGCGGCATCTGGGGCGCCAGCTGGTGTACCGGCGCGGCATCGCCCACGGCCGTGTACGTCGTGCGCGGCAGCAGGTCATCGTTATCGGCATCGGCGCTATACCACACGACCGGACAGTCCGAAAGACGCGCCAGCTGCGTTGCCATAGCGTGCACAATCTGTTGCTGATCGCCACACCGCTGCAGCATGCGGTTGGTCTCGAGCACCATCTGCGTGCGACGGTCGCTGGCGGCAGCCTGCGCCAAGGCGCGGCGCAGGGCCAGCGCGATCGAGCTCGATACGAGCGAGACCGCAAACATGATAAAGAACATGCCGGGATAGACGCGGTCGATAAACGACAGCGCGTAGCGCGGGTCGACAAACAAGAAGTTGTAGAGCGCCACGGCGGCGGCAGAGCTCAGCAGGCAGTACAGGCGGCTCCAGGTAAAGAAGGCGCACAGCTGCACAGCGAACACATAGACGATCATGATGCTCGGCGCGAGCCCCGGATGGTCGAGCAGCGCGCCCACAATCGTCGCCGCAGCTAGCAGCCCCGCCGATACGCAGGCGTCATACAGAGGGCTGCGACGCGTCAGCGTTGTACGCCGCCACCAAAAGTTCTCGGCAATATCGCCGTCCGCACGGACGTCCATCAGCGCCCCGCCCCTCTCTCAAAAACAAAAACCACCACAAAGGGGACTGGCACCTTTGCGGTGGTTGCCTCCTTGTGGTGGTTCCAAGTGTAAAGCCTTTGCAACCTGCGGTCGTTAGACAAACAGCACGTGCGCAAGCAGCGCGCAAACGCACGCCGCGACAAGCAGCGTCACCACGATCGAGATCACGCGGTCGGCCATGTCCATGTTGGCACGATTCGTAAAGAACCGATCTTCGGCGGCGTCGACGCGCGCCTCACGCACCATTTCGACCACCGCCTCGCGGCCATCGAGCGCCTTTGTATCCATGTTTGCCTCCCCGGCCTCAATCTTGTCCATCGAAAACCAACTCCATGCAGCCCGTCGGCGCCTACGGGCGCTCGTCGGGAGCCAGGCGCTGCATCTTGCTCACGGCCTTAAACTTGGTGAACAGCGGCACGTACTCAAAGCTCACGTTGGAGTTCTCCAGGCCGTACCAGCGCGCAGGCGTGCCGGCGGCGCGGCGGATGATGTACTTGAGCGTGATGGCCGTACGCTCGCTGGGCTCCACGTCGCTTTCGGGCGCCAGCAGCTTGCGGATCATGACGAACTTAAACGTACCGATGTTGCCCGGATCCTTGTAGACCGAGTAATCGTGCGTCTGCGCCGGCAGCTCGCCGCTGGCAGCCAGGTCCTGAACAACCTGGCGCAGGTAAGCATTGACGCGCTGGTTGATCTTATAGCCCAGGTACAGATGCACGCGGAATACGTAGTCGGTGCCGAACGTCTCGACCGAGTAGGCAAAGGTATGCGGCTCGTCCATGGTCTCGACATTCACGAACCACCAGGCACGAGCGCGCTTGGGGTGCTTATCCAAAATCGAGTAGACGATATCGCGGTCGATATAGTCGGTGTTGGTGTCCTTGGTCAGGTACACGATGTTGTCGCTCATGAGCTCGTAGCGATCGTCGTCGCGCAGGCGTTTGAGCTGCGGCAGATAGCTGCGCAGCGGCAGCAGCGTAAACTGACGTTGCTCGACCGCCGTACCGTTGTACCAGCACACCATGATGCCCATGATGAGTGCAGCCATGAGGATGGTGAAGTAGCCACCGTGGAAGAACTTGGTGAGCGAGCTCACAAAGAAGAAGCCCTCGAGCAAAAGGAAGAAGGCGGCAAAGACCCACGGCGCGACCTTGAGATTGCGCTCCACGTGCAGATAGAAGAAGAGCAGCATTGTCGTGCACATCATGGTCAGGGTAATGGCCAGGCCGTACGCGGCCTCCATGTGCGCCGAGTTCTGGAACAGCAGCACCACGACGACGCAACCCACGAGCATGACGTTGTTGACCATGGGGATGTAGAGCTGGCCCTTGGTCTCGGCAGGATAGAAGACCTGCATATGCGGCATGAGGTCCAGGCGGCTGGCCTCGGACACCAGCGAGAATGCGCCGGTGATGAGCGCCTGCGAGGCGATGATGGCCGCAACGGTGGAAAGGCCGACGGCAAAGGGGCGCAGACCCGGGGCGAGCATCTGGTAGAAGGGGTTGAGGTCTGCGATACCCATGAGCTCCGGGTTGCCGGCGTTGTTGATAAGCCACGCGCCCTGACCCATGTAGGACAGCAGCAGGCAGCACTTAACGAACGGCCAGGTGGCGTAGATGTTGCCGCGGCCCACATGGCCCATGTCGGAATAGAGCGCCTCGGCACCGGTGGTGGCGAGGAAGCAGCTGCCTAGGATCATGATGCCCGCATGGTTGTTGGGGCTCAGCAGAAAGCCGATGCCGCGCAGCGGGTTGAGGCACAGCAGCACCGCGGGATGCTGGAAGACAAAGAATAGGCCCGTACCGCCCAGGAACAAAAACCACAGCGTCATGATGGGGCCAAAGGCGTGACCGATCTTGGCCGTGCCGATGCGTTGCACCAAGAAGAGCGCAATGATAATGGCGAGCGTAATCGCGACAACGCGACCCTGGTCGTCACCGAGCACGGCGTGGACCGCCGGGATGGTGCGAAGGCCCTCGATGGCCGTGGTCACGGTAACGGCCGGCGTCAGGATGCCGTCGGCGAGCAGTGCCGCGCCACCCAGCATAGCGGGGATGATGAGCCACTTGCCGCAACGCTTGACCAAGCTGTACAGGGCAAAGATGCCGCCCTCGCCGTGGTTGTCGGCGCGCAGCGAGATCAGCACGTACTTGACTGTCGTCAGCAGCGTGACCGTCCACACGACAAGGGAGAGCGCGCCAAGCACGAACTCCTCCGTCACACTTCCGATGCCGCCGTTGCCGGCAACGAGCGCCTTGGTTACATACATAGGGCTGGTGCCGATATCGCCGTACACCACGCCCAGCGTGACGAGCATCGCCGAGATGCTCACAGGAATCGCAGCGTGCGAGGCTACTTCCTTTGCCTTTTGTTCCATAAGCCGGTTTCCTCCCAATTTTAACGTTCGACGGGATTATATGTAATCAGCCCATATTTTAATGGCGCCGTTTTCCCAGCTAGATAAACATTTATGCGGCCTTTAGGCCACCGCGGCGATATGGAATGTGACAAGGGGACGCCCCCTTTGTCACATTCGTCATTTTCCGAGCCAGTTTTTGAACCACCACTCCATAGAGCGGCTCATCTCGGCCATAAAGGGGCTCGTGTGCTTACGGGTGTAGATGTCGATGACGCGCTCGCCCACCTCGCGGGCGTGCGGGCGAAACATCGCATCCATCTCGGCCACTTGCGCATCCATCGTCGCGGCGTCGGCGCGACAATAACGCTCCTCGTGCACCAGGTTCACCACGGGATGCGCGATTGCCGGGCGCTCCTTACGGGGCGTGCCGATGATGAGCATCGACAGCGGCATGGTATAGGCAGGCAAGTCCAGCAGTGCGGCAACTTCCTCGGCGTTCTCGACGATATCGCCGATATAGCAGCTCCCCAGCCCCAAGGCCTCGGCGGCAACCACGGCGTTTTGCGCGGCGATTACGGCATCCTGCGCCGCGATGGCAAAGTCGCCCAAACCCGGCGCGCGGCGGGGCGCCTTGCCCATGCGCTCGACAAACTCGGGTTCAAAGCAGCCCACGTGCTCAAACAGATCGATCCACTTGGCATAGTCGACCACAAATATAAGTGCCCAGGGCGCCTTGGCGATCATGGGCTGGTGGTCGCACAGGTCGGCCAGACGGTCCAGCGTAGCCTGCTCGCGAATGCTCACGATGGAATACATCATCATGGCGCCCGCCGACGGCGCGCGACTCGCCGCATGCAAGATCGCCGCCCGCTGCTCGTCAGTCACCGCTACGGGACGGTCGTTGTCATCGCGCGCAAAAGCGCGCGTGGAGGAACGGTGCTCCAACGTGTCCAGCACCGCATTGCCCGTCGTCTCGACCGGATAGCCACACGTATCCACAGCCTTGGTGCAAACCTGCTCGTCCATCGCCTCATCCTCGCTAATTCTTTAAGAAGCCTTTACGTTTCCGTGTAATTCCCGTCCATTATCGCGCAGGTCGCCACTACATTGCGCCACACCGCCACACGTGCGCGTTAATATGGCTGGTTGTTGTGCGCAGTCACCAAATGCAGCGCATATCTTGGTAACAATCGGGTAAACCCCCGCTTTCGTACGTTTTAGTTTGTGAGGAGTCTCAGCATGTTCGCTGCCGCCATCTCGCTCGTCGGTCTTGCGGCGACCGTCTACCTTGTCTTGCGCGAGGCCAAGGCCATTCGCGCTCAGTCGGGCGTCGTCGCCAAGGGCGCCTTCGCCTGGAGCGTCGCCTTTGGCCTGTTCCAGCTCTTTTTGACTATTTGGGGCGCCGTGGGCCTCGTCGCCCAAAACGAGCCGCTCGCCTTTGTGATGCTCATCCTGACCAATGCCATCCTCACCGGATGCGCTTGGGCCAGCATCGCCCGCGACCGCATCGCCCCGCGCGTCTTTGCGTTCGCCGAGCCCGACGCCCCCGCCCCCACCGGCAAGCTCGCTCGCCTGCGCGGCGCCTTTGTGGGCAAACCGCTCGTCGCCGCCGTCCTGTGCCTGCTGCTCGCCGGCGTCTTTGCGCTGCTGGGCATGGAGGTCTCGTCCAACCACGACTTTACCTGGGTCTACCCCCTGTGTATCCTGCTCGAGTGGGCCATCATCACCACGCTCATGGCTGGCTTGTTCTTCCTGTTCCAGCGCCACGGCGCAGCCCCCGCCGTCCTGGCCTTTGCCCTCTTTATCCTGGGCATTGCCGAGTTCTTCGTCATCACGTTTAAATCCATGCCCATCCAGCCGGGCGACCTTTCGGCCATCTCCACCGCCGCCGCGGTCGCCGGCAACGGCTACACCTTCTCGATCTCGCTGTTCTGCGTGCTGTCCATGGGCTTTACCGCCATCGCCATGCTGCTGTGCGAGTACGCCGGCCTGGTGGCACCGCACCGTCAGAAGGGCGCCGCCAACGCCAAGCGCATGCTGCTCACCAACCTGCTCGTGGCAGTGCTGTGCCTGGGCGGCGTGACCGCGCATGTCACGCTCATCGACTACTACAACACCCTCGGCATCACCGTCTACACCTGGCGTCCGCTCGAGAGCTACTGGCGCGAGGGCTACCTGCCTGCCTTTATTAGTGCGGCGCAGTCCATCAAGCCGCCCAAACCCGCCGACTACTCCGTCGACGATGCCAAGGCCACGCTCAAAAAGTACGCCAAGGCCTACGACAAGTCCGACGCGGCCAAGAGCGACGAGCGCGCCGCCGCCCAGGAGCAGTTCGACAGCGAGAAGCCCACGGTCATCGCCATCATGAACGAGACGTTCTCGGATCTGTCGATCTACCAGAACATGCGCGCCGGCTACGAGGGTCCGCAGTACTTTAAGAGCCTGTCCAACTGCCTCAGCCGCGGCAAGCTCTATGTGAGCGCCTACGGCGGCGGTACCGCCAATACCGAGTTTGAGTTTATGACCGGCAACTCCATGGCCAACCTGGGCTCAGGCGTGTACCCCTACACCATCTACAACATGGAGACGACTGGGAACCTGGCAGAGCAGTTCAAGTCGCTCGGATATTCCACCACGGCCATGCACCCCAACCACGCGACCAACTGGAACCGCGAGAACGTCTACAAGGACTTTGGCTTTGACCAGTTCCTGTCCATCAACGACTTCCAGGGTGCCGATACCCTGCGCGGCATGGTGACCGACCAGGCAACCTACGACAAGATTCTTGAGCTGCTCGATCAGAACGCCGATCCGCAGTTTATCTTCGACGTGACCATGCAGAACCACTCGGGCTACGACACGGGCCTGCTGCCGGTCGACAAGCAGATGCACCTGAACATCGACACGACCGACCTGGACGCCAAGACCGTCGAGGACGGCACGCTGTCCGATGTCGACGAGTATGTCTCGTGCATTGAGCAGTCCGACCAGGCGCTGCGTTACTTCCTTAACGCCTTAAGCAAGCTCGACCGCAAGGTGGTCGTGGTGTTCTGGGGCGACCACCAGCCGTTCTTCCCGTCCAAGTTCAATGACAAGTGGTTTACCAACGAGGACGACGCCACGCACCAGGAGCGTCTGTGGCAGACCGACTACATCATCTGGGCCAACTACGACGTTGCCGGCTGCGACCAGACAAGCGAGGTCGACGACCTGTCCACCAACTACCTGTCCACGCAGCTTATGCAGTTGATTGGCGCCCCGCTGACCGACTACCAGAAAGCGCACATGACGCTGCGCGAGTCGCTGCCCGCCATCAACTCGGTGGGCTACGAGGACGCCAGCCTGCGCTGGGCGCTCTCCTCCAACGTCACCGGTGACGACGCCGCTGCCGCAGCCGCCACCAAGGCGCGCGAGGATTACGCCAAGATGCAGTACTACGAGATGTTCCGCGACGGCAAGAACGTCTATACGGAGCACTTCCAGACCGAGGCCAACGAGACCGACCCCAACCTGGCGCCGGGCACGACCAAGATCAAGTAGCGACACGTCTTAACTGGTTCGTCTGCCCGGCGGCGCGAAACGTAAGGTTCCCTGCTCGGACAGTCCTGCTCGCACGGAGAGCACATTAAGTGCTCTCCGGCTCGTGCGGAACTCGCGATGAACCTTACATTCCGCGCCGCCGGGCAGACGCCTCGGTGTTGAAGCGCGGCTTGTCATGAAAGCATCCGCAACATATATAAGTTGAAGGCCACATTAAGTGGCCTTCTTTGTATTCGGAATGTGTATCCCGGAATCTGCCTTCGGAATGGGACGCAGTTTCCACTTGAGGGCCTGTCGGGAAAGCGCATCCCACTTCAAGAGTAAATTCCGGGTCGCACTTTCCGCTAAGGCTCTCAAGCGGAAAGTGCATCCCATTCCAAGCCTTAATTCCGGGACGTAGTTTCCGGACAAGACATCAACCGGAAAGTGGGGACCACTCTGAGCGCCGATTCTGGGACACACTTTCCGAAACCCCGCCCATCCGGAAAGCCCGTCCCACTCCGTATACATCCAGGCATGAAATCATCAGCTTATTAGGCCTTCTATCAATAAAGAGACACCCTCCCGGGCGGCGGGCACGAAGTTCATCGCGAGTTCCGCACGCAAAGAAGGCCACTTAATGTGGCCTTCGTCTTGCGCAGGACTGTAGAGCAGGGAACTTCGTGCCCGCCGCCCAGGAGGGCGTTGCGTTTAGAAGATGGACCTAGCGCTTGTTCCTCCGGGACAAAAGAAGCGCGGCTATAAAAGCGATGATGGCAAGCGCCAGCAACACCAAAAGCAAAGCGAGCGTGTTGTCGCCCGTTGCCGCCAGACCAAGCAAGCCGGGCTTCTTGCTGCCAGCAGGTTGTACGGGGATCTTCTCGCCATCGTCTTCGGCGGTGATTTCCCAGCGAATTGCCTTGTTTGCGTCGGCAAGCTCGTTGCCCACCGACGTCGGGACACTCAGCTGCAGATTGAGCACCGTGCTGCCATCGCTCGTGAACGTGGCGACCTGCGTTGGATAGGCGAACACGCTGCCCGGCGTTCCCGTCTGGAGCCAACCGTCAGACGCATCGCCAGCCGACGCCGTTAAGGTAATGGGCGACAGCAGGTGCGCCGTCTCGTGATTGACAACGGCCCGCACAAACACGCGTACCTGGGACTTTACGCCCGTGGCACGAACCTCGATCTGCTGCTCGCGCGCATCGCCGGGCATTAGATCTTTAAAGGCGGGAAACAGATCGGGCTCCCCCGAGGAGCCCGTCGCCCCCGTTACCGTCAGCTGGCGCGCATTTCCGTCATAGGCAATCGCGGGAGTATCGGCAAACGCACGGGCGGGAACAGCGAGCGCGACCACGCAGAGAATGGCCGCGACCATGCAACGCAAGGAGCGCGCAACACCTTTACGAATCGGGAACGCCATACTTACGCACCTCCATGCGGCGGCACCAGCACGTCATTCTCGACCGAGCAACCCCATGCGTCGTGCACGGCCTCATCGGGCGTCGCCTGGACCGCCTGAGTGGAGATATCCACGACAAGATTGCGACCTTCGGTTGCCTTGAGCTCGGTAACCCTATTAATGAGCACGCCGGTTTCCGCGCCGGGAGCGACGGGCGACGTCCAGTAATAGAACCCGTCGCTCGCCTTAACCCAGTTATAAGCCGAGTTCGCGCCCGAGGCATCAGCCACGCTCCACGCAATCTCGTAATCCGCCTCACCCTTCGGCTCCTCCTTCGGCTCATCCCACAGGCGTGCGCCATCCTGGTCCTGCCAGTAGATATCCACTGCAGCACGAATATAGGCGGGCGCGGTACCCGTGTTCTTCGCCTTGACATCGCTTTTCACTTTGCCGTTGAGCGTTTCCTGAACCGATGGCGTCACCGACCCGATGCCGAACTGGTTGACCAGCACGCCCGTAACCGAAAGCCAGGCCAACGTGCCTGCCGTACCGGCCAGGAGGATAACCCCCACCAGCAAGGCGATGATGCGCTTGCGCTTGGACATGCTAATCCTCCTTCTTTGCTACGTTGCCGTTGCTCCAAACGTTATGGGCACGATTGCTGCCGTCGATCCATTTGTCGTTCACACGCGTGTTCGTGCAGGTGAACGTGGCATCGTTCGCGCTCGATGCAGCGGAGATAGTCGCCTGCGCCTTATCGCCCGGCTGCTTGCCAGGGACGCCGATTTGGTTGCTGTAGCGCCATGCCCACGCTGAGTCCTCCTCGACGGTGTAGATACCCGCCGGGACCGCAAGCTCGATAGCGCCGGAGTACCAGGCGGAACCGTCCTTCAGCTGCGCATCCGATGACACCGTTACCTCAACCGTGCGCTCCTCCAAGGCGTTGCCGTCCATGCCGGCCCGGGAAACCTTGAAGCGGAACGTCTTGCCCTTCGCCCAGCTATCCTGGGTTTGCTTGACGATCTTGAGCGTATGCGTAGCGGCGAAATCGAACACCGCATTGCCATCGCTCTGAGTGCCGTCGCCCGTGAGCTTGTAGTCCAAACGATTCGTCAGCTCAAACGAGCCCTCGCCTGAACCCGAACTGTAAAGCGAGACATACTTCCCGTTGACAGGCGCAGGAGTCTGGCCAGGAAGACCATAGCCCACGCGGTCAACGTGCACCGTCAGTTGCGTGCCCATGAAGGGCTTTGCAAAGCAAGCCTTGAACGGCGCCTTATCGCTCTTGTCATCTATCGTGTTCGCGGCATTGGGATCAAGCAACCACTTGAGCTGCCCGGTCACATTCTTAGGGCTCGCATCGTCCGATGTGTCGTTAGCGACGACCTTATACGTCACCGGATACAAATCCATGTTGGCTGTAACCGGTTTACCCTTGAAGTCGCTCCACGCCACAGCTTTGTCGCCATTAACCCACTGCCACTCCAAGAACAACTCCTTCAAGCTGCTATCCGCTCGCTCGCCCAGGAATGCGACGATTGCGGAGTAGGCTTCGGGATCGTAGGCCACTTCCTTTGGCTCCATGACGGGTTCACCCTTGTCGTCATAGACCGGGTTGCCGTTCTCGTCCATCTTGGGCACCTTAACTGTCTGAACAAAGCCGGCATTGCCATCCTGGCCACGCAGAACACTCGTATCGTTCGGGTCTACCGTAGCGGTGTAGATGACGTTGTCTTCGGTGTCGTGATAGCGCACTTTAAGCGGCGTCTTCTTGTACACCGCAGTGTAGGTCACGCTCTCAAAGGGCTCGCTGCCCTCGAGGGGATACTTCTCATCGTCAGTCATCAGGGTGTACTGCCCGTCATTGACATAATCGCGCGACCAGCCGACAAAGTCGTACTTGGTGCCGTCAGTGCCCTCAACCTCCTCGGCGGCCTTGACCTCAAGAGAAATCTGGTCGCCGGAATCAGTGCGGCCGAGGCTACGGACAAGATCGGGATTCGCAAGTTTAGAGTCAATGTTCGATTGAACGGTAACCAGGTTGGGACGGTAGACCGGGTACAGCTCCATGGGGGCCTTGACCACGGTAGAAGCACTCACCATACGGATGCCCTCTGACCAAGCGACATAGCCCTTGCCAGGCGCCGGCTCGGCTTCCGTCCAGCCCACGAAGACGTTGAACTTGCCTGTATCCGCATCGATAGTGCTGACGTCATAAGTAGGCTTCGGGATGCCGCCATTAAGGTTGCCGAGCATATCGTCTTGCTGAGCAACTTTGCCGTCCACATCCGTGGCATTGAGGTGGTACACAACCGCCAACGGCGAATAGTACGCCACGAATGTATAGGCTCCGCCAGGTTCCACCGGATAAGAGCAAGTACCATGCTCCACATCGTAGGGAAGCGTCTTGATCTCGCCGTTCGGAAGCTCGATCTCAACCTTCTGCAACTTATACAGCTCACCGCCTGCTTTATAAACCGGAGTCGTGACGTCAGGGGTCACCGTTGCCGTAGCAGGGTCGGTGCCCGCGTTGATAACGGGATCGATGTCGTACCTAGGCACATCGACCTTGTCCGTGCCCTTGAAACCGGCGCGATACAGGTTGGTGGTGTACCTAACATCGTACTTCGCGTACACCGGATAGGCATCCTGCCACTGGGTGACCTTAAAATCTGGTTTCACCAGATACGGTTCGGCCTTATCCGGGTCAGAAGTAGTGAAGGAATCACCCTTGACATCGTAGATATAATTCCAGACGGGAGAACCCATCTGGACCTCGGCGGTCGAAATCCAGCCCAGGAACTTATAACCCGGCACCGCCATCTCCGCATCGGTCGGAGAAGACTCAAGGGTCAAGGGGCTTTCATAAGAACCAGTTAGCCCGTCCTGCGGCTTTCCTTTTGCCTCAACCGAGGTGTTCACATGCGGGTAGTAATACGTGAACGTCGGATCCGCCCCGTTCACCTTGGTCTGCAGCAAGTTACTCTCATAGCGCCGCGTGGCAGTCCTCACGACATTATCGCCCTTGTTGTAGAAATTAACGTCCGTGGTAATCATCGCGCGAACGTAGTACTTCTTATCTGTACGCACCATGCTCTCGATGGGATTTTTCACATATGTCCAATATTCACCATCGCGCTCAAGCGTCCAGAAATTCAGGCGATAGCGATCATTCACCGGTTTGACCGTTACGTTCAGCGAAGCCGAAGTCCAAGTATCGCTTAGCGTTGCAGCGCCTGGAAAATCGGTATCGGCATAGAGGTTTTTTAGAGTATCGGCTCCCGTATCGTTTTTAACGTTGTGCGAGTACGCGTTAAGGGGACTCACGACAAGGGTTTCCTTCGTGAAGCGCGTGCCACACGTTTCATAACTATCCTTTATACCGTGGTCAACATGCTCCGGGCCCCAGTGGACGACGTTTTCACGCACGAAGGTACTACCGACGTTTTCCTCAAAGGGCGTTTGATAGCGATTCCAAACGGAACAAAGTAGCTTGCTGTCCGTAAACTCATGGTTGGTATAAGCCCGAACGTAATAATCCACGCGGTACTCAAAGCGGGCGATGTAGGTATGCGGCGCGGTTAAATCGACATCGGCGGGGAGCGTATAGCTGGGATCGCGGCTTACGCGCACCTCGAGCGGGGCATCCTCGGTTCCCTTGTTTTCATACCAACCCAGGAAACGATAGCCGTCGGGCAGCTGGCCCTCCTCGGATATAGCTTTACCGGATACGTCGAGCACCTGTACGGTATACGCGCTTGTGCCATCTTCTGCAGTCTCAACCTTAACGTCAGTTTTGCCCACACCGTCGCGCCGAGTCTGATCGTCGGTTGCATCCTGCTCATTGCCCTCAAACACCGTCATGATGTTCGACACATAGTCGGTGTACACCGGATAAAAATCGGTAGGACCAAGCACAGTGATCTCGGTACCGGCAGGATAGAACGCGCCGGCATTTTTTAGCTCGGCGAGCTGGGTCGAGGTAATGGCTGCATAGCCACCGTTCATCTGAGCCTCTTCGCTCGGCTTCGTTGTCCAACCGATAAAGGTGGCGCTGGAAGACAGCGTGCCACGATCGGTAGGAGCGGCGGGGTTGAGCTTCGCGCCGTAGCGATACCAATCGCCCGATTTGTCGTGTGCAGTGCCGCTCTGGCAATCGAGCGTTTCGCCCTGGACGTTATAGAACAGCACCTGCGCCTCGTACGAAGCGATAAACAGGTCATTGCCCTTAAACCCGTCGACTCCCTTGGCATTATCGGCGGTATAGGTCGACGTATGCTCGTGTGCCTCGCTCTTCTGGACCTGCTTGCCGGCAGCCACAGCATCGGCATCGGTCTTGCCGTCAAACCAGCTGTTGTCTTGTCCAATTCGATTCACACGCACATCGGGCTCACGGAACCAGCCCATGAAGCGATAACCGCCGTTGGCATCGGTCAAGCCCTTGGGCTTTGCGGAGGTATCCTGCCTAAACGTCACCGATGTATCGCCCTGGGCCAAGCCCTGAGCCGTTCCCGCCAGCACGGCGCTCACGGCAAAGGCATACGGGTCCGAGGTCGCCTGATCAATACCAAGTTTGGTTGCCTCGATGGTCGCGGTACCCGCACCGGGAAAATCGATCGTCGCCTTAACGCTCTGGCCATGCACGGGAATCTTCAGCTTGTAATCCATCGCCCACTCATTGGTGTGCTGGCCACCCAGGGCATCGTCGTTGTCGGTCGAGCGCATGGTGCCGGCACAATAATCGTAGTCGTGCTCCTCCCACAGCTCACGCGTGGTGTAGCGCTCGTCGTCCCATGGACCATAGCTGTCGCCCTTGGTGGTACCGTCGCCGCCAAAAGAGGGGATCTTTTTCTTAGCCGCGGTACCCTGGCTGCTGCCTTTTAGGCTCACGCTCGGCTTAAAGTAGCACTCGGTGACCGTGGCATCATCCTTGTTGGCACGCGCGGCAATACCGCCCAGGTTCACATCGTTTTGAATGATGGGGATCACGGCGATGGGATTGTACTGACGCGAGCTCAAGTCACCCGCAAAATGGCTTCGAACGAGCTCGTTGCCCTTTTCGGTTAGAATACGACCCGCCAAGCCACCCGTCCACGCACGCGTCACGGCGACGACGCCCACATATGACGCGGCATAGCTGTAGCACTGCGCCGTCGAGAAGCAGTCGATAATCTTGGCCTCGCCCGCCATGCAGCCCACAAAACCCGAGGCGTACACGTTGTTGCCGCCCAGGGCGCCAATGGCCACGTCGTACTTATTGGTGACGTCGGTCATGCCAATCGAGCCATCGTCTTTGCGCGTAGGCGTAACGCGGCAGTACTCAATCGTCGAATTTGTAACGTAGCCGGCAAACGCCGCCATATACAGACCCTCACCGCCGAGCGCCTGCACGCCCGAGGTCGCGTTGTTAACGGCGCGGCCACCACGTACCTCGCAGTTATAGAGGGTACAGCCGTCGAGCTCGCCGGCGATGAGACCGCCCTCAAAGCCTGCGTTGGTAATGAGGTTGAGAGCATTGTTGGCGCAGGTCACGTGCAGCGTGCTCTCCATGACCATAACGTTTTCGAAACGCGTTTTGACGGCCTTGCCCACGATAATGCCACCGCGGAAGTCCGCCCACACGTTGGCGTCCTTGACCAGGAAGTTTTTGATGGTGGCGCCGTTGGTCTCGGCAAAAAATCCCGTATCGCGCTCGGGGTCAAAAGCGTCTTTATCGTAGTTCAGGCCCTCAACGGCGTGGTTTTGACCATCGAACACGCCCTTAAACGGATGCTCCTTGTTGCCAAACGACAGATGCTTAACGGTGTCTGCAACGATGGTTTTCATGTCGTCGCTGTCGAGCTCAATGTCGTTATCGAGATAAACGTGCCAGCCGGACGTATCGCGCTCGCGCGACAGCGCCACACACGACAAAAAGTCAGCCTCGTTTTTGATGTGGAATTCGATTTTGGCCTCGGGCACATCCTCGGCATGCACCACCGTTGGCAGCGCCATAACGCAGCAAAGGGCAATCGCTGCGACGGCAACCAGCCTGCTAAGCATACCCCGGTTCATATTCTTGATCTTCATAGGCTAGTTCGCCTCCGGCCAACCCACAACGTCAAGTACGTCGAGGGCGGTATCGCTTGTCTGCTGGTTTTTGGCCTGCACGGCCTGAACATCGATATCGAGCTTGAATGAGCCGCCGCGCGCGGCATCGTGGTAGTCGCCCACAAATCGCAGCGAGTCCATAAGGCTTTCCGTCATGGCGCCGGGGTCGAGCATGCCGCCACGCCCGGCCAATCCACGGTAGTAGTACCACCCATCGCCGCCGTCGATCCACGGGGACCCCTCGTCCGCGTTCACATGAAACGCAACGCTGCCCGAGGCATCCGCACTCGAACCGTCGGGTGCCACTGACGTCATGCGTAGACGAGCGCGAACGTACTCAGGCTGCGCGCCGGCGTTCTCCACGCGTACAATGCGGCTGATGTCAGAGCCCCCGGCCTTGGTGTCGGGATAGTCCCCGCGCTCGTTGGCCTCAAACGGAATCTCCTCGCCCCGCTCGTTGAGGGTGTATTCGCAGACTCGTACCTTCACGCTGCCAAACGATAGGACGTTGTTCGCCGGAACCATATCAACGGTAAAAGCCAGCGTGCCACACATGCACGCCAGGGCCAACAGCGCAATCGCGGCAAGCGCCAAGGTGCGTTTCTGATTGTCGGAAAGATTGTTGAGCATTACGTTCGCCAATCGTCGATAAAAAGGGGGACCGAGATCCCAGCCCGAATATAGGGGTGGGGGCGGGCCGGGATCTCAGTGGGGGGATTAAGCCTGAGCCTGAGTCTTAGCCCATTCCTTGGCCTGCTTAAGGGCATTCTGCGCGTCAGCATTTTCACCCTGCTCGGTGCCATTCTGGCCCGCGCCAAAGATGTAGGCAAAGACCGTCATCGTGGGAGCCTGTTTCGGGTCAGTAGTAGTCTCGACAACATCGGTGTTGTTCATGGCAGAGGGAATCGTCACGGCAGTGAAAAGCTCATCGGTATAAACGTCCTGCTCTGCTTTGTTGGCTTCGAGCTTTGCAGGCAGGTTCTCTGCGGCAGAGTTCTTGGAGTACATAAACAGACCGCTCACGTACTGGTTGCCAGAGTTGTCAGATTGGTTGGTCTTGACTTGACCCTCAACGGGCTTCCAATTCGTATTTTTGAGCGTAAAGTACGGGGTCTTTTCAAGGCTGGTGCCAGGCTTGACGATGGCATTCTTTACGTAAATGAATACGTATGCATCATCAGAGCCAGCCTTGATGCCGACATTGGGGTTCTTGGCCACAGTGGCGCCAGGAACCATCTTGGAGTTGGCAACCCACTGGGTCTCGAACAGGTAGGCCTTTTCAGTGTTCGGATTATCGGGGTCCGGTTTCTCGGGATCGGTCGGATCAGGCTTGTTTTCCGGGTGGCCAAAGCTACCCACCGTGAACACGTTGTCAATGTGCTCCTGCGCCGTCAGCCATGCATAGGTACCCACACCGGCGGCCATCACCAACAGCAGCAGGGCGGCAATGATGCCGTAGCGCTTTTTCTTCTTGTTTTCCATCGTTCTCTTCCTTTCGAAAATCGACTTCCCCGGCAACGGCCCTTGCCGTTGCCGACACCTCTCCCCTGCCGCTATGAACGCCGCCCCCTCGCATGCGCGCGGGCATGCTTGCCCGCAGGCTCGTCGGGAACCACCCGATCGAGCACTATCGACGCCGCGACCAGCAGCGCCAGAACGGCCACCACAACAAGCAAACCGGGCATCGTCGTGCAATATGCGTTAACGAAGCCCAGGTAAGGGACACAAAAAGAGACAGTGCCGATCACGCGTGAAAAAGGCGTCTGCTCGGCATCGTGCATGATGGTTCCATCTGCATTTTTGTTTGCGATTCCCTGCGTGCCGATCGTCTGCGCGGCAGGGTCGATCTCGTACACCTGGTGCGTCACCACGGCGCCGTCCGATCGGTAAAAGGTTGCATTGTCGCCCACGGTAATATCCGTTGGCTCAACCTGGCGGACAAACACCATGGAGCCAACGGGAAGATCGGGTTCCATAGAGCCCGAAAGCACAGCAAAGGGCATGTATCCAAATGCGCGAGGCACAAAAGAAACAACGGCAAGGGCTATGACAAGCGCGAACGCCAAGCTACTCAAAAGTGCAATAAATCGTTTGAGTCTACGCGCAGCCAAAGTGATAATTCATCCCCCTTGAGGACCTATTCGACCCATCCAAAGGTCAGCAAGTTTCAACAGGAACCGCAAGGCGCTTGAAAAGTGAGTCCGAAATAAGCCAATTTGGAATCTTTTCGTAATAAAAACATAGCGATGTGCTACACATTTTTCAATGTTTTGTCGCTAAATGCTACCTATTTTGGCGTAAGTGGTCATTTATCACCAAATTAGTCTGTTTTATCCAATATCTGTGACTAACCCCCTACGCAACTTCCCCATAGAGGGATCATTTTTTTGCGAAACTAAAATAATGGTACCCCCCCCCACATTAAAACAAACTGCTGGAAGCGCCATTTATTTCCGACCCCTTTTACTAGAGTTTTATGACAACCTCATGTAGTTCGCAGCCCATAACCCTCTGAAAACCGTGTCCCAGAATTCCCGTCCGGAGTGGGATGCGGCTTCCGCTTGTCGCCCCGTTGGGAAGCCGTATCCCGCTTCGATCACAAATTCCGGGTCGCACTTTCCGCCAAGACCCTCAACCGGAAACTACATCCCATTTCTCGACCGAATGCTGGGATGTAGTTTCCACAGAGCCCTTCACCGGGAAACCGCATCCCATTCCAAAGGCAAATTCCGGGACGCAGCTTCCGCAACTCCATCCATCCGGAAATCCCATCCCACTCCGCACACATCCGGGCATAGAGCAATCAGCTTATTAGGCCTTCCATCAATAAAGGGGCGCCCTCGTGTCACGAAAAAAGCCTCGAGAACTTCGAGGCTTTCACATTTGTATTGTTTTGCACGAAGGACCGCGAACGGCGAAGCTACTCTCCCAGCACGGCCTTCTTGGCGGCTGCAGCCATGTTGTCCAGGTCTTCCTTGGTGGGATGGTCCTTCGCGGCAACCCAGTTGTCGAGCAGCATCTTAAATCGGGCGTTTTCGGGATCTTGCTCGAGCATGGCCTCGTAGCGCTGCTTGACCGCGGGGCCCATCTTGCCCTGGCACATCGCCCAGCCCGCAAGCTCGGCATCCCCAGCCAAATTGGAAGTTACGCGGTCGATAATCTGCTGGTAATAGCTCTGGTCGGCCCCAAAGCCGCAGGTGCCAAACAGAAAGACGCGCTTGCCGTGCAAGGCGGAGAGAAACGCCGCGACCGAAGGCGTGCACGCGCCCTTGTCGCACCAAAAACCGACGAGCACTGTGTCGGCCGTGCAGGCGCCCTGCGCCTCGAGCGCAACCTGATCTGCATCCGCATCGTCGCTCAACGCCGCGGCATGGACAAACTCAACACCCGCAGCCTGCAGAGCGCGCTTGATCGCGCCCGAAACCATCCTGGTATTACCGCTCTTGCTGTTAACCACCAAAGAGCACGTCATAGTCACGTTGCCTCGTTTCCCCCAAAACTAAAGCCACTAATGCAATTTATTAGATGAATATCTTAGTACTAACGTGACAGATGTAAACCACCGTCTGTCGATTGGCGACGCAGACGACATCTTTGGACAGATTTCGAACAGTATGTACTTCGGATTGAAACCGCCACAGAACGTTTCACGAATGGCCGAAAAACTGTTTCACAAAACGCCGTCAAATTGTTTCACATAATATCGTCAATTTGTTTCACGGAATACCATCAAATTGTGTCATGGTTTTTCATCAAAATGTTTTACGCGCTGGTAAGATGCTATAAAACAAAATGTTTCTTTGAATGGCGGGAAGTACGATGACTAGGTATATGAGTAGATGTATCGATCGCTCAATCGAACGCGATCTTGGCATTTTTGGTGCCGTGCTCATTCAGGGACCGAAGTGGTGCGGAAAGACGACTACGGCCCAGCGATTCGCTGAATCATCGTTGTCTCTCTCCGACCCTGCCGGAGACTTTGCCGCACTGCAGCTTGCCAGGATCGACCCAGCTCAAGCAATAGTCGGCGCAACGCCGAGACTCATCGATGAGTGGCAGGAAGAGCCAAAACTGTGGGACGCAATACGTTTCGAATGCGATCGTCGGACCGGTGAGCCAGGGCAGTTTTTGCTTACGGGGTCAGCAACACCAAACGACGCCGACCAACCGATGCACAGCGGCATCGGGCGCATATCACGTTTGCGCATGGAAACAATGACTCTGGCCGAACTCGGGGTTTCCTCAGGGGCGGTCTCGCTCGAAACGCTGCTTAACGGATGCCCCATCAAAGCGGCACTTGGATCCATCAACGGCATCGCCGATATCGCCGATTTGCTATGCCGTGGTGGTTGGCCTCAGGCGGTTGGCAAGACGACTGCCGATGCAATGCGTATATCCGCTGCCTACATCGACGGTGTCTGCGAATCGGATGTTTCGAGGGTTGACGGCGTGAAGCGTGACCCAGAGAAAGTCAGGGCTCTTCTGTCTTCGCTTGCGCGCAACGAATCCACTCTTGCCGGCGAAAAGTCTCTTGAGAAAGACCTCGGCGGTGAGGTATCGAGAAGTACGCTGCGGCGCTATACGGATGCCTTGCGCAGAATACACATCATCGATGATATCCCGGCTTGGCATCCGGCGCTCAGGTCTCCGGTAAAGCTGCGGCAAAGTGCAAAAAGGCACCTCGCCGACCCTTCGCTTGCCGTCGCACTGCTCGGAGCAAATCCGGAGTCATTGGCATCCGACCCGAAGACGCTGGGGCTGCTCTTCGAATCCCTCGTCCTGCACGACCTTAAGGTCTATGCAGCCGCAAATGACTCATCGGTGTCCCACTACCATGACGCCGACGATCTCGAGGTCGATGCCGTTATACACAGGCGCGATGGAACTTGGATTGCCGTGGAAATTAAACTCGGAAGTCCGCAGATCCCCGAGGCATCTGCAAACCTGCTTCGACTCGAGCGCAAACTTGTCGAGCGTGGCGAGAGACCACCCGCGGCCAAGCTCATCGTCATCGGGTTCGGCATGCCAGCCCATACAACGCCCGAGGGCATTATCGTTGCCCCCGTTGACACACTCGCGCCCTAGCGCTGCGTTACATGCCCCACGGGCTTGCTTACTGGGCGAACTGGCTGCGGTAGAGCTCGGCGTAGAAGCCGTCTGCCGCCAGCAGCTCGTCGTGTGTACCCCGCTCGATAATCTGGCCGTCGCGCATGACCAGGATGCAGTCGGCGTTGCGGATCGTCGACAGGCGGTGCGCCACCACAAAGCTTGTGCGACCGGCCATGAGCTCGTCGAATGCCGCCTGCACCTGCAGCTCGGTGCGCGTGTCGATACTCGAGGTCGCCTCGTCCAGCAGCAAAATCGCCGGGTCGGTGAGCATGACACGTGCGATGCACAGCAGCTGCTTTTGGCCCTGGCTAAACGTACCGCCGTCCTCGCCGATGACCGTATCGTAGCCGCCTGGCAGCTGCACGATAAACTTGTGCGCATGCGCGCGCTTGGCAGCCTCGATAACCTGTTCGCGTGTGGCATCCGGGCAACCGTAAGCGATGTTTTCCGCCACGGTGCCCTCAAACAGCCAAGTGTCCTGCAGCACCATGCCAAAGGCACGGCGCAGGCTTGCGCGCGTGTAGTCACGCGAGGAACGGCCATCGACCGCAATGCGACCGGCGTCGATGTCGTAAAAGCGCGGCAACAGGTTGATGAGCGTCGTCTTGCCACAGCCCGTGGGGCCGACCAGGGCAAAGCGCATGCCGGGCTTGGCATCGATGCAGATATCCTGCAGCAGCTTGCGGTCGGGCGCGTAGCTAAAGTCCACGTGCTCAAAGGCGACCTCGCCCTGCGGCGCGGCAAGCTCTACGGCGTCCGACGCATCGGGCTCTTGCTCACGGGCGTCGAGCAGTGCAAACATGCGGCGCGCCGAGGCGTACGCGGTCTGGATTTGCGTGATGACGTTCGTGACCTCGTTGAACGGCTTAGTGTACTGGTTAGCGTAGGACAGGAAGATCTGCACGCCGCCCACCGTGAGCGCCGCAGGCACGCCCGTGATCACGCCCGCGCAGCCAATCACGGCGACCACGGCGTAGATGATGTTATTGATAAAGCGCGTGCCGGGGTTAGAAAGCGAACCCATAAACTGCGCGCGCTCGCCCGCCGTATAGAGCTCGGCGTTGAGCGCGTCGAAGCGCGCTTGGGCGTTCGCGCCGTAGGCAAACGCATCAACCAGCTTTTGCTCGCCCACATACTCCTCGATATGACCGCCCAGTTGACCCTGAATACGCTGTTGAGCAGTGAAGCTCTTGTTGGAAAGCTTGGCGATGGCACCGGCCGCAAAGATGGAAAGCGGCGTGACGAGCACCACCACGAGCGTCATGATCAGGTTGATGGAGAGCATAAACGCGAGCGTGCCCACGATGGTGATGACGCCGGTAAAGAGCTGCGTAAAGCCCTGCAGCAGGCCGTCACCCACCTGATCGACGTCGTTGACCACGCGGCTCATGAGGTCGCCGTGGGCATGGCCGTCGATAAAGCTGAGCGGCATGCGGCTGAGCTTGTCGCTCGCCTCCACGCGCATGTCGCGCACCGTCTCGTAGGACAGACGGTTGACGCAGTAGCCCTGCAGCCACTGGAAGGCCGCGGCACCTACCACGACAATCGCGAGCTTGGTGACGAGCGGCAGCAGCGCGTCAAAGTCCACCCGCCCGGCGGCAACGATGAGGTCGATGCCCTCGCCGATAAGGATGGGCGTATAGAGTTGCAAGATCACCGAGATGGCGGCACTCACAAACGACGCCGTAAACGAAATGCGATGCGGGCGGACGTAGCCCAGCAGGCGGCGAGTTACCGCGTCCACGGGGTAGCGCTCGGGGTCGCCGGGCTGACGCGGGCCGTCACCCAAGTCGTTGAGGCTATCGTTGCCGGACACGTTGGCCGTCATCGTGGCGACCGAACCGGAAGAAGTATACGGATTCATTTAGCAGCCCTCCTTTGCGCAGACGGATGCGGGGACGGTTGGGGCAGACGCGGGCGCCGCACTCCCCTGCTGGCCCTCGAGCTCCTCGCGGCGCAGCTGCGACTGGCAAATCTCGCGATAGAGCTGGCAGCTTGCATACAGCTCGTCATGCGTGCCCAGGCCCGCAACCGATCCGTGGTCGAGCACGCAGATCATGTCGGCATCGCGCACGGTCGAGACGCGCTGGCTCACGATGACCGTCGTGAGCGGCAGCCCGCCCTCGGCGGCACCGCGCACGCTACGCTCGCGGACGGCATGGCGAAGCGCCGCGTCGGTCTTAAAGTCGAGCGCCGAGGCAGAATCGTCCATGATCAGGACCTGTGGCGAGCCCACCAGGGCACGCGCGATGGTCAGGCGCTGGCGCTGGCCACCGCTAAAGTTCTTGCCGCCCGCCTCGACCGGGGCATCGAGCCCCTGCGACTTGTTGCGCACGAACTCGCTCGCCTGCGCCATATCGAGCGCTGCCCAGAGCTCCTCGTCGGTCGCCGACTCGTCACGCCAGGTCAGGTTGCTGCGGATGGTGCCGCTCACCAGCGACGCTCGCTGCGGAACGGTCGCGACCACGTGGCGCAGCTGGTCGAGCGGCCAAGTGCGCACGTCGGTACCCATCACGCTCACGCTGCCGGTGCCCGCATCGTACAGGCGCGGGATAAGCGAGACGAGCGTGGACTTGCCGCTGCCCGTGCCGCCGATAATGCCGAGCGTTTTGCCCAGCGGCAGCTCCAGCGTCACATCGCTCACGGCATTTGCCGCGCCCACGCCAAACGAAAAGCTCGCATGGTCAAAGCTCAACGCAGGGACCGGAACAGCGCCACCCGCCAGTTCGCCCGGCTCGGGCAGTGCGACCGGCTGGTTGCCCTCATCGGTAATGCTCGGCACGCAATTGAGCACCTCGTTGATACGAGACGCGCTGGCGCTCGACTTGGTAAAGACCACGACCAGGTTGGCGACATACACGATGGAGGTGAGGGTCTGCGTCATGTAGTTGACGAACGCCATGACCTGACCCTGCGTGAGCTCGCCCACGTTGACCTGGATGCCGCCGATCCACAGGATGGCGCACACGCCCAGGTTCATCACAAGAAACGTGACGGGGTTGAGAATCGACGAGAGCTTGCCCACCGCGATGGCAGTATTGGCCTGGTCATCGGCGGCTTGGGCAAAGCGCTCGCGCTCATGGTCCTCGCGCACGAAGGCGCGAACCACGCGGGCGCCCGAAAGGCCCTCGCGGCAGATAAGCGCGATGCGGTCAAGCTTTGCCTGCAGCTGCTTGTAGTACGGGATACAGCGCGCCATGACAAACCAAAACACCAGGCCGATGGCGGGCGTGCAGATCAAAAAGATGATGCCGAGCTTAAGGTCGATGGCAAGGGCCGCAACCATGGAACCCACGGCCAAGAAGGGCCAGCGGATGAGCATGCGCACGCCCAGCGCCACGGCAAGCTGCACCTGGTTGACGTCGTTGGTGATGCGGGTGATAAGCGACGGCGTGCCAAAGCGGTCGAGTTCGGCATAGCTCAGTTTGTTGATGTGCTGATAGAGCGCACCGCGAATGTCGGTGCCCATGCCCTGCGAGGTGAGCGCCGCCATCTTTTGGCAGACGAGCGTAAACGAGATGCCGATCACGGCCATGGCGGCAAGCACCATGCCGTAGTGGACGACGGCGTCCACGTCGTGCGAGCCAATGCCCTTATCGATCATCTGGGCAATCACCAGCGGCGTCAGCAGGTCAAAGATCACTTCGATCAACTTGCACGCAGGGCCGATCACCATATATCGGCGAAACTTACCACCAAAACGCCTGAGCAACTCAATCATGTATAGGCGCTCCCTATCATCATCCACATTCAATTCGAACCATGATAGTACCGCCACCCCAAAAGAAGCGTAAACAACTCGTCATTTCTAACGGGATTCAGTTTTCAGAGGAGCATACGCGCACACCCAGCCAGTGGCGGGCAAACCG
>NZ_QRKO01000001.1:245135-245544 GCF_003471985.1 Collinsella sp. AM15-2
AGCGGTTATTGTCTTCGCCAATCCACAAGCCCAGAGACAAAAAGAGGCCCGTTTCCCCAACCCAGAGAAACGGACCTCTTTACTTGAAAAAACAAATGGTAATGCCGCCGTCTCTTGTACCACGCAGCCATCAATGCCCAGACAACACTAGCAAGCCGCGTTCCTTAAGGGATAGATTTAATGGCTGTTAATCAAGGAGCATACGCGCACACCCGATCAATGGCGGGCAAACTGCCTGATATACTTACATTAGTGCTACCAAGTTAGTCGCCGACCCTTGAAATGAGGTGCCGAGATGAACGACATTCTCGCAAGAAGAGCAAGACGAGCAACTGTGGGCATCGCCCTTTCCGCGGCGCTTGTCGCGGGAATCGCCCCCCCCGTAACGGCGATCGCGGCAGAAACCAGT
>NZ_QRKO01000001.1:245554-245769 GCF_003471985.1 Collinsella sp. AM15-2
CCCCCCCGTAACGGCGATCGCGGCAGAAACCAGTTCCCCCACCGGTGCAGTTGCCTTGCAGACGGAAGATGCGGCCGCCGCAAAAGAAAAAGCGTATGCAGCCATGCAGGAAGCGCTCAAAAACCTCGAGGTCGCAAAAGACGCCGCAAGTCCTGAGAAAATTGCGGTAATCGATGATGACATTGCCGCTTTTCAAGAGATCTACGACATGGTGG
>NZ_QRKO01000010.1:0-85910 GCF_003471985.1 Collinsella sp. AM15-2
CGGGCTGACAATTTCGACTGTAATGGACGTTCTTAAACGACTAGTCATTTAAGAACGTCCCCAATGACTGCCCTCAGAATGAGCGTGGCCGGCAACCGTGCGGCACCGGTCCGCATGGCGGCGTATAATCGGCGGCAGATGACTTGGACGTTAGGAAACCATGACCGATAGCATGCAGCAGATGGCGCTCGACACGCTCGGCGCCTATTTTGGCTACACCTCGTTTCGCCCGGGGCAGGACCGCATGGTCGATGCGATCCTTGCCGGTCGCGATGCGCTGGGCGTTATGCCCACAGGCGCCGGCAAGTCCATTTGCTACCAGGTGCCCGCGCTCATGCTGCCCGGCATTACCTTTGTGGTGAGCCCGCTGCTGTCGCTTATGGAGGACCAGACCCGTGCGTTGCTCGCGGCGGGCGCGCGACCCAGCTATCTCAACTCCAGCCTTACTCCGGCCCAGCAAAACACCGTGCTCAAGCGCGCACGCGAGGGCCGCTACCAGCTTATGTACGTGGCGCCCGAGCGCCTGCTCGAGCCGCGCTTTTTAGCCTTTGCGCAGGAGGCCGCGGCGGACGGCGGCATCGGCGTGCCGCTCGTGGCCATTGACGAGGCCCACTGCGTAAGCCAGTGGGGCCAGGATTTCCGCCCCGCCTACCTGCAGATTCGCGAGTTCATCGATTCCCTGCCGCAGCGCCCCATCGTGGCGGCCTTTACTGCTACAGCGACTGAGCGCGTGCGTGCGGACATTCAGCAGATGCTCGGCCTGCAAAACCCGGCGACGGTGGTGACGGGCTTCGATCGCAAGAACCTCTACTTTGGCTGCGAGGAGATGGGCGACAAGGCTAAGACCGCGTGGGTGCGCGACTATGTGATTGCGCATTCGAGCGAGAGCGGCATCGTGTATTGCTCGACCCGCAAGGCCGTCGATGCGCTGGCAGGAGAGCTTACCGAGGCTCTGGGCCCCAGCGGCATTCGCGTTGGTCGCTACCATGCCGGCATGGGCAACGACGCCCGCCGCCAAAGCCAGCGCGCCTTTATCGACGACGATATTCAGGTGATGGTTGCCACCAACGCCTTTGGCATGGGCATCGACAAGCCCAACGTGCGCTACGTGATTCACAACAACGTGCCCGAGAGCATCGAGGCCTACTACCAGGAGGCGGGCCGCGCCGGCCGCGATGGCGATCCGGCAAGCTGCCACCTGCTGTGGAACGGCAACGATTTCCGTATGCG
This sequence comes from Collinsella sp. AM15-2, assembly GCF_003471985.1. NCBI lineage: Bacteria > Bacillati > Actinomycetota > Coriobacteriia > Coriobacteriales > Coriobacteriaceae > Collinsella > Collinsella sp. AM15-2. The sequence goes on from NZ_QRKO01000010.1 coordinate 1,231, forward strand.
CCGCTTTTTGATCGACCGCGGTGATGCTGCCGACGAGGCGCTCGACGACGAGCAGCGCGCGTGGGCGCTCCAGAACCGTTACCGCCTGCTCAGCCAGATGGAAGGCTACTGCAACACCACCGGCTGCCTGCGCGAATACATGCTGCGCTACTTTGGCGACGAGGCCGCGGCCGAGCATGCGACAGCCGCCGCGGGCGGCACCGCCACGGACGAAGCCGAGGGCTGCGGCAACTGCAGCAACTGCCTCACGCAGTTCGAGGTCGAGGACGTCACCGATATGGCCCGCGCTGCCGTGCGCTATGTGGCCACGCGACCCATGCGCTTTGGCAAGTCGCTCATTGCCGATGTGCTTCACGGCGGCAACACCGAGCGCATTCGCCAGATGCATCTGGACGAGGACCGCGGCTACGGTGAGCTGTCGAGCGAATCGGTCGGGCGCATCAAGGACATCATCGGCCAGCTGTGCGGCCGCGGTTATTTGGCCACCTCGCAGGGGCAATACCCGGTCGTGGGTCTGGGACCGCGTGCCGGCGAGGTCGAGGACGAGGCGTTTGCCTTTACCGTTAAGCGCCGCGCGTCCAAGCGCAAGGCCTCGGCACGCGCCCGCCGTGCGGTGGATCTGCTGCGCGAGGAGGCCGAGCTGGATCAGCGCCCGCGCGTTGGCGACGATGCCGAGCTGTTCGAGCGCCTGCGCGCCCTGCGCAAGGAAATCTCGACCGAGCTCGAGATGGCGCCGTACATGGTCTTTTCCGACAAGGCCCTGCGCGGCCTGTGCCGCCTGCGCCCGCAGACGCGCGACGAGCTTATCCAGGTCAACGGCATCGGCGAGAAAAAGGCCGACGCCTTTGGCGAGCAGTTTATGGCGGCGATTGAAGAGTTTGAGTCCGAGCATGCGCGGGATGGAGCGTAACGATGGCAACCGACGATAAAACCGACCGCGCTGGCGTATCCGCCGTGCCGCTGTACCAGCAGGTTATGGACGACCTAAAGGGCGAGATCGCGCGCGGCGTGTACGCGGCCGGCTCGCGTATTCCTTCCGAGATGGAGCTCGCGAAGTCCTACGGCGTGGGACGCATCACCGTGCGCCGCGCCATCGAGGAGCTGTCGCGTGCGGGGTATCTCAGCCGCCAGCAGGGGAGGGGTACCTTTGTGTGCGCTCCCAAGCTCAAGCGCAAGATTCGCCAGAAGGGTGACGTCCAGAGCTTTACCGAGGGTTGTGCTGCCAACGACATGGTGCCGGGTGCGCGTCTGGTGTCGCGCACGGTGGTCGCAGCGACGCACGAGGATGCGGCGTTTTTTGGGGTGGAACCCGGCTGTGAGCTTATCGTGGTCGAGCGCGTGCGCACGGCCGACGGCGTGCCCGTCATGCTCGAGAACAACGCCTTTGTGCTCGCCGACCATCCCTACCTGCAGACGCTTGCCGATAAAGACCTCGCCGATAACTCGATCTTTGCGCTCGTTGCAGAGCATTCGGGCCGCGCGCCGCTCAAGTCCGATCCCTGCACCGTGGAGATTGCGCTTGCCGATGCTCAGGCGGCCCCGCTGCTGGAGGTGCCGGTCGGCGAGCCGCTCTTTTATATGGAGGCGTACTTTACCGATGCGGACGAGCGGCCCCTACTGCTCGGTCGTCAAAAGATCGTTGGCTCGCGCTACGTGTTTGACATCTAACGTCCACAGATAGAACAACATAGAACAAGTTTGGCGAAATGACTTCACCCACGACAGCTTGCGTGCTATAAATAGGACAACATAGAACGACCGCAGGTACGAGCAGCCGTCACCAAAAGCCACCACACAAGGAGGAGCATCAGCATGAACGCACATGATCTGATTCAGGAAATTATCGAGCGCAACGGCAAGGTCGAGAATGTCTTTTGGATCGCCTGCGGCGGTTCGATGATCGACCTGATGCCGGCCAACGAGCTGCTCAAGCGCGAGGCGACCACGTTTACCTCGACGGTTTACACGGCGCGCGAGTTTTGCCTGATGGCCCCCAAGAGTCTTGGCGAGAAGTCACTCGTCATCGCCTGCAGCCACAGCGGCAATACGCAGGAGGTCGTCGACGGTTGCGAGATGGCGCTGGCAGCCGGCGCCGAGGTCGTTGCCCTCACCGACTGCGAGGGCTCAAAGATCGACAACGGCAAGTGGACCACCTGGGTCTACCCTTGGGGCGAGGGCGTGTCGCAGGCCGAGGTGCCGCAGGGCATCGGCGCTCTGATCGCCGCCGAACTGCTCCACCAGCAGGAGGGTTACGAGGCGCTTGCCGACATGTACGCCGGCCTTAAGCAGATGGATGCGCTGCTGCCCGCTGCCCGCGAGAAGGTCAACGCCGAGCTGGGCGATCGCTTTGCCGAGCTCTGCCAGCAGCACGAGTTCTTCTACATCCTGGGATCCGGCCCCAACTTTAGCCAGACCTACGCCATGGCCATCTGCTCGCTCATGGAGATGCAGTGGCAGCACTGCTGCTACATCCACTCCGGCGAGTACTTCCACGGCCCGTTCGAGGCTACCGAGCCCGGCGTGTTCTACTTTGTACAGCTCGGATCGGGCGAGTGCCGCCCCATGGAGGAGCGCGCGCTGGCGTTCCTCAACACGCACACCGATACGGTCATGGTGCTCGACGCACTCGAGTACGGCGTGGGCGACGTGCCTGCCAGCGTGCGTTCGTACCTGGAGCCGATCTTCTTCTACAACATGAGCTGCGAGCTGCGCGCCGCCCGCGGCAAGGTGTTCGACCACAGCCCCGAGGTTCGTCGCTACATGGGCATCGAGCAGTACTAGGTAACGGGAAAACCATTCACCTTCGATTCGCAAGGGCGCAGCGCGAGTCAAAAAAGCGGGCCGCGCCGGGGGTTTCCGGCGCGGCCCGCTTGGTATCGCGCTTAGATTCGCGAGGTGTCGCGGCAACCGACGCTTACTTTGCGTCGTACGCCTCGGCGTCCCACCAGTCGAGCTGGGAGATGTTGTCGCGGATGTGCCGGCAGCTCTTGTGGAAGCCCTCGAGCTCGTACTCGGACAGGTCGAGCGTGTAGACCTCCTCGACGCCCTCGGCACCGATCACGCACGGCAGGGAGGTAAAGATGCCCTCCTCGCCATACTGGCCGGTCATGAGCGTGGAGGCGGAAAGCACGGCGTGCTCGTTGTGCAGAACGGCAGCGCAGACGCGCGCGGCGGAGTTGGCGACGGCGTACTCGGTGCACTGCTTGCCCTGGTAGGTCACATAGCCGCCCTTACGCGCGAGCTCCTCGACCTCCATGTGGTCAAAGGCGTACTTGTCGGGGTTTTCGGCCTGAAGCTCGGTGAGACTCTTGCCGGCGATGGTTGCGGCCTTAAAGGCGGCAAGCTGGCTAAAGCCGTGCTCGCCGATCATGTAGGCGTCGATGGACTTGGGGCTCACGCCGACCTTCTTGGAGATCTCGGTGCGCAGGCGGGCGGAATCCAGACCGCAGCCCGAGCCGATGATCTTCTTGGGATCGTAGCCGGTCAGGTGCCACAGCTCGGTGCACACGACGTCGCAGGGGTTGGAGATGCTCACGAAGATGCCGTCAAAGCCGGCGTCGACGATGCGCTTGGCAAAGGTGCGGGCGGCGTCGGTGGTAAAGAACAGCTCGCCGTCGCGGTTGCTGGCGGCCAGCGCGACCTTGCCGGCGGCGTTGACGATGACGTCGCAGCAGGCCAGCTCCTCGTAGTGGTCGTAGCAGTTGACGATCTTGGTGTTGTACGGGACAAACGAAAGGGAGTCGCGCAGGTCCTGGACCTCGGACGTCACCTTGGCCTCGTTGATATCGCATAGGTACAGCTCATCGGCAATGCCCTGCATGAGCAGGCTGTTGGCGACATGTGCTCCTACGTGGCCCTGGCCGACCACCCCGATCTTACGCGTCTGGTACATATATGTATCCTTTCGGCCGAGTTTTTCGCGTCGAACCATTGTAGCGTCCTGTTGCCACTTTGCTAGGCTAAAGCGCCACAGATTTTGGGACATGCCGTAATCTCTACTTTTGGAGTGATTTGGGCCGCTGACGGCATCGCTGGGCGATGTGCTCGCGCGGATGGGGCCGGTCGTTGTACCATAGCTGCAACTGACTCGTAAGGAGCATCCATGCCCATTCGCATCCCCGACGCCCTCCCTGCCGCCGCGCAGCTCGAGAGCGAGAACATCTTTGTCATGACCGAGTACCGCGCGCTGCACCAGGACATCCGTCCGCTGCGCGTGCTCATCCTCAACCTCATGCCCACCAAGATCGCCACCGAGACGCAGATCATGCGCAAGCTCTCCAACACGCCGCTGCAGGTGGAGGTGGACCTGCTGCGCACCAAAACGCACGAGGCCACGCACGTGAGCGCCGGCCACCTGGAGACGTTCTACCGCACGTTCGACGACATCCGCGACATCCACTACGACGGCCTGATTATCACGGGCGCGCCCGTGGAGCAGATGCCGTTCGAGGAGGTCGACTACTGGCCCGAGCTCTGCCAGATCATGGATTGGTCCACCACGCACGTGCACTCTACGCTGCACATTTGTTGGGGCGCGCAGGCCGGTCTGTACCATCATTACGGTATCCAGAAGTACGATCTGCCGGCAAAGGCGAGCGGCGTGTTCGAGCATTATCTGGTGAAGCCGCAAAGCCCGCTGGTCCGCGGCTTTGACGACCGTTTCTATGCCGTGCATTCGCGCAACACCGATGTGCGCCGCGAGGACGTGGAGGCCGAGCCGCAGCTTGAGGTCGTGGCCGTGTCCGACGAGGTGGGCCTGTACATCGTCAAGTCGACCGACAGCCGTCGCTTCTTTGTCTTTGGCCATCCCGAGTACGATACCGACACGCTGCGTCTGGAGTACGAGCGCGACGTGAAGCGCGGCCTCAACCCTCAGGTGCCGGCGCATTACTTCCCGAACGACGACCCCACCGCCGAGCCGCGCAACGTCTGGCGCAGCCAGGCTCAGCTGCTCTACACCAACTGGCTCAACTACTACGTCTACCAGACCACGCCCTACGACCTGGCTCGCGCCGGCGAGGAGCACTAGGCCGCTGTCGTGGCTGTGGCTGCGGCGGTTACCGTGGCCGCTACGCGACGAGCGTGGATAATCGGACGCATGTTGAATGAGCGTGGATAATCTCCCACTTTTGGTCGAGGAACAGGCCCAAAGTGGGAGATTTTCCACGCTCGATTTTTCTGCGGCTGTCGTAGGCGGCAGCACCACGCGTCGAGTGTTTACGGACAGCATCGCAAACTAGGTGGTTTCGAGCCACAGCATATTTTCTTTTAAGGAAATCGACGGCTTTTGAGGCATAAAGATGTGGAGACAGGGACCTCTGGACAACCGCTCTACCTGCAGATATAGAGCATTGGCCTAAAACGTCCAAAACCGTCAAGCATTTGGTCAGCTGCTGGACAGCATTTGGTCAGACTTCGCATGAAACCGTCTGGTACGTTGGCGCCGTTCCAAGAGTTTGGAGGCGACATGGCAAACATGACGGCGAATCAAAGACTTGCAGGTCACATTAAGGCATGCGAACAGCAGATGAGCTGCGTGTACGCGCGAACTGCGGCGGAGGCAAAGCAGATTGAGCGACGGGTGGCGGCGGGAAGTCTAGAGGCGGTCATGCCAGGGCTGTATGCGCGTCCGGAATATTGGTCCGAACTCAAGTTTCGACAGCGTTATCTGCATCGGGTGCGGGCCCTTGCGCAAAAGCATCCCGACTGGACGTTTTGCTCCTATACGGCGGCTGTTATCTATGGCCTTTCGGTTTCGCATGCCGATTTGACGCACATCCATATCGCCGTGGCACCGGCACAATCAACGACGCCGGGCTCTCAGGTCGTTCGCCATCGTTATGTTCGTCAAACACGGGCCACCCAGATGGACATTGCCGTGACCGATATCGATCAAACGATTACGGATTGCCTGGTCGATGCATCGTTTGTCGAGGGACTGATCATTGCGGACTCGGCGCTTCATGAGCAGCTGTTGTCGAAGGAGCATCTCGTTGAGGCAGTCAACAAGCTTGGCTTAAGTCGTCGCGGTGTTGTGACGGCGCGCAGGGTTGCAAGGTATGCCGATGGCCTGTCGGAAAGCGGTGGCGAGTCCAAGGCGCGCGCCCTGATGATCGAGCGCGGCTGGCAGACGCCGGAGCTGCAAATTGAGCTGTTCGACCCGGTTGAGCCGGGACGGCCGTATCGCGTCGACTACTTGTGGCGCGTGGAAGATCGGCTGATCATCGGGGAATTTGACGGATTCGTTAAAAGCGAGAAGGCAGCGGAGGAGGGCAAGCTCGCAAAGGCGCAGTTTGATGAGCGCCAGCGCGAGTCGAGGCTTTCGCTGCTTGATAACTGCAGGATCGTGCGCTTGTGCTGGGATGATCTGAGGGATCCGGCAAAGCTCGATCGCAAGCTCAAAGTTGCCGGCGTGCCGCGTGCATGTTGAGGCGGTTGCGGGGCGTTAAGCTGCACGAGCGCGGATAATCGGACACACGAGCGCGGAAATCTGGACGCGCGTTGATTGAGCGTGGATTTTCAGACATACGAGCGTGGATTATCGGACGTTTGAATAATGAGCGTGGATAATCTCCCGTTTTTTGCCCCCGAACAGTCCCAAAGTGGGAGTTTTTCCACGCTTATCTTGCGGGTGCGATACAACGACATTTAGGCGCTGACGATGTTGGGCAGCGGCAGGTCGTGGACGTCGGTGGGGACGTGGTCGATGCGCTGTTCGTCAAAGGCGATGCCGACGATTTGACATGCGGGCGAGAGCATGGACAGGTAACGGTCGTAGCAGCCGCCGCCGTAGCCCAGGCGCGCGCCGGTTTGGTCGAAGGCCACGAGCGGCACAACAATCATGTCGAGTGCTTCGGCAGGCACGATGGGGAAGCGGTTGCTGCCGATGTCCGCGGCAGCGAAGGCTCGCGTGGGATGAGTGATAAACGGAGCCGCGGACGCATCGTCGGCGGCAACTGCCCGCATGCACATACGCTGGCCACAAGCTGCGGCTTCGGCTGCCGAGAGCATGCACGGATAGGCTGCGCGCCAGCCGCGCGCGGCGGCCGCAGCGGCAAACGCGGCAGGGTCTGCCTCGGAACCCATCGCGGCATAGACGGCAACGGTGCGCGGCGCCGCGGCATCCAAGCGGCCCAGCAGCTCAACCAGCCGTGCACAGATATCAGCAGACTTCGCTGCCCGCAAGTCCAAATCAAGAGCATCGCGCCGAGCAATCACCGCCCGCCGCAACTCAGCCTTATCCATTCCAGCCCCCTCTCCCAAACCTACCAAAAAGGGACAGGTTTATTTTGGCAGGTTTTATCTGGGCAAATGTCGAAACCACCACAAAGGTGCCTGTCCCCTTTGTGGTGGTTTTGCTTGCTGTGGCTAGCCCAGCAGGTCGACTACGTTGAAGTTGGCGTTGCTCTTGGCGATGACGTCGCGGCCGCCAAAGACGCAGGTGGGCGACTCGGCTGCGATGCGCGTCACGTCGGTGCCGAGCGAGCGCAGCTCACCGGGCGTGGCGGCGAGCATCTGGGCGCGACGCTCCTCGCGCGCATGCGGATCGAGCCCGGCCAGGTAGGTCGTGTTGCGGCGCTTGGTGAGCGCGTACGGCTTCACCGGCGCGTCCATGCCGCTCACGCAGCTCACGATAAAGCCCTCAAAGGCGGCTTCGTCGGGCTCAAAGCTGCCAAGCCATGCACCCGCGCGCTCCACGCGCTCAATCGAAGGATCGATCGCCGGGTCGCGGTAGGTGTAGAACGCCGCCTGACGCTCACCTGCCGCGCGGAATCCGCAGCCGTACGCCCCGCCCTTCACGCGGATCTCGTTCCACAGGTAGTCGTAGGAGAGCGCGTTGGCAGCCACGGCCCAAGTGCCTGTCACGTCAATGCCCAGGCGACGCGGGTCGCACGCGCTTGCCGCAAAGCAGATGTCGCTGGGGATCACGAAAGCCTCGTGGCGGTCGCACGGCGCCGGCACCACGAGCGCGTCGCGGCCGGCACCATCGCCCGCGCCAAGCCCCAGGTCGCCCGCGGCATCCCAGTACGCGTCAAAGTCCTCATCGCTGCCGGTAAAGCTCGCCAGGCAGCCGTCGGCCACAAAGATGCGGTCTGCCAGCTCGGCAAGCTTGGCGCGCAGATTGTCCAGTCGCTCGTCAAAGTGCTCGAGCAGATCGCGCAGGAACAGGTAGAAGTCCACGCCCGAAAGCTGCTCGCGCACCACGGCCGAAGGCGAGCTGTAGCTCATCGCGCGACCGAGCGCCGCCGAGTGACCGTTGTTGATAAAGCCCTGCTCAAGCCCAATGCGAATCTGCGTGAGCACGTCGCGCACGCGGTCGGCGTCGGCATCGAGCAAAAGCGTGCTCGACCACACCTCGCGCGGCAGGCTCGCCAGCGCGTCGATCTTCTCGGACAGGGCGCCGGCGCTCACCAGCAGGTAGGGGCGCACGCCGTCCACGTCGGGCTGCGTCATGACCTCGGTCGTAAAGCTCAAAAAGCCCAGCTTGCCGGCGAGCAAGTTGTCGAGTTCCTCGGCCGAGTGCTCGCTCGTGGGCAGCTGCTTGAGCAGGCGGCAGAGCAGCGTTACATAGGGCAGGTCCTCAAACGCGACGCAGCTCAGGTCGAAATACTGCATGGCGTAGGCCAGGCGGTTGGTGGGGATGCCGTGGCGCAGGCAGGGGATGGGCGCGGTCGTGTCTACGACCAGCGGCGGCTCGGGGCGCGCCTCGCCAATGTCGGACACGCGCAGGCGCGGCAGCGTGGCCTTGGCCTCGGGCGTGTCCTCCGCCTCCTGCGCGGCACGCAGCGCGGCCGTGCGCTCGACCACGTCGGCCAGCTCGGCATCGGTCATGGCGTCGCGTTTGGCTGCCAGCTCGGCGGCTCCGGCGCCCTCCGAACCCTCGGCGGCATCCACCGGTACCAGCTCGACCAGCGCCATGTGGTCGTTTTTCAGCACGAGCTCGCGCAGCAGGTCCTCAAAATAGCTGCCGTCCAGCTCGCCGCGCAGTTCCTCGTACACCGGACCGTACTTGAGCGCCAGCGTTGCAGCATCGTCATCGTAGAGCCAGGTGCTCAGCGCGTCGCACGCAATGGCCACGCCGTCAGCGATACCGTAGTCGCGCTGGCGCAGGTCGTATTCGTTGCTACTGATGATAGCTTCCAGGCGCTCGCGCGGAACGCCGTGCTCGCACAGGTCGCGGCAGGCGTCCTGGAACACGCGACGCAGCTCGCGCGCCACGCCGGGCTGCGCGTTTTGCAGCATGATGAGCTCGTAGGGCTGCAGGCTCTCGGCCGCGGTATAGCTCACCACGTTGCCGCCCAGGCCGGCGGCCAGAATGGCCTTCTTAACTGGCGCCTCGTTAGAACCCAGCAGCGCCTCAAACAGGATATCCGCCGCGATCGTACGCTTGCGGTCGAGCGCGCTGCCCAGCACAAGGCCCAGGCCCACCAAGGCGTTCTCGGGTGTGGTGGACATCTCGATGCGTTTGTACTCGCAGGTCACGGGTGCCTGCACGACCAGCGGATTGGGCGCCAGCATGGACGGGTCCTCGCCGGCGGCAACGGCTGCGTCCATGCGGCAGCTCGCGGCACTCGGCTGCGACAGATAGCGCTCGTCCAAAAAGGCCAACGCGCGGTCCACGTCCAGGTCGCCGTAGAGCGTGATGTAGGAGTTGGAAGGATTGTAGTGGCGCGCGTGCGTGTCCAGGAACTGCTCGTAGGTGAGCGTGGGAATCGCGCGCGGATCGCCGCCGCTCTCATGCGCATAGGCGGTGTCGGGATAGAGCGCGGCGTTGACGGCGTCGTCCAGCACGCTCATGGGGTCGGACAGCGCACCCTTCATCTCGTTGAACACCACGCCGTTATAGCGCAGCGTGCCCTCGTGCAGGCTCGCGGCGCTGCCATCGCCCTCGCCCTCGGCGCCCTCCGGCAGGTCCAACTCGTAGTGCCAGCCCTCCTGCTCAAAAATGGTGGGTTTGGTATAGATGGCCGGGTTGAACACCGCGTCCAGGTACACGTCCATCAGGTTGTACAGATCTTGCTCGTTGGTGGTGGCAACGGGGTAGATGGTCTTGTCGGGGTAGGTCATGGCGTTGAGGAACGTCTGCATGGAGCTCTTGATCAGGTCGACAAACGGCTCCTTGACGGGAAACTTAGCCGATCCGCACAGCACCGAGTGCTCAAGAATATGGAACACGCCGGTGGAGTCGGCCGGCGGCGTCTTAAAGCCAATGGCAAAGGCTTTGTTTTCGTCGTCGCACGCCAGGTACAGCAGGCGAGCGCCCGAGGCGGTGTGGCGCAGCACGTAGGCGTCCGAGTCGAGCTCGGGCACGGTCTCGCAACGCTCGACGGCAAAGCCGTGGCAGGTGGTGCCGGGTGCCAGCAGCGCGGCGGCTGCGGCGCGCGGGTCGGTTGAGGTGGTGGGCATATGCAGTCTCCTTTGACGCCCCAGCGGGGGCGAATCGAGTCGAATCCCCGAGAGTATACCCATATGGGGCCGCGGCTCTGCGACGAACTGAAGACGATGCCAGCGGATTGGACAAAGGCCCCGCGCGTTCACCGCACGAGCGTGGAAACTTGGACGCCTATCGAATGAGAGTGGATTTTCGGACGGAATCAGCCTCAAAACGCCCAAAAACCGTCCAAATATCCACCCTCATTTCCCGACCGTCCAAAATCCACGCTCATCCGCCGCCCGCACATCTCTCATATCTCATTCGTCTCTAATACGAGAGATAACAGAAAGATGAGAGATAAATATGAGAGATAACAATGCTGCAAAGAGACAGACAACCATGGTATTGTCTCAATATAGATTGTTTTACCAGCGAAAACATGTTTAAATGAAACAGATGACAGACATCTTATCTTTCATCTCTCACTCCTCTCTAATATGAGAGATAACAGAAAGATGAGAGATAATTACGAGAGATAACTGAGAGACGAAGGAAATCTATTCGCGGTATTCTTCGCAGAACCGAGCGAAAGGACGTGCAGATGAACGAAAACGAACTGACCGGTCTGCTCGAGTCTTTAAGGCGCATGGGCTCGGACGATCTTAACGTTGAGGTCAAGGAGAGCGCCACGACGCTTTCCCGCGACGTATGGGAAACGGTCAGCGCTTTCGCAAACACCGCCGGCGGCATCATCGTACTCGGAGTGAGCGAGCGCGCGGGTTTTGTCCCAGTTGCAAACTTTGAGACCGAGAAAGTGCTCAACCAATTCGTGGCGGGCATGGGCGATGCTGGCGGTCGCGGAAAGCTGGCCAATCCGCCCAAATACACCATTGAGCGCGTGGAGCTCCAGGGCACCGTGGTTCTAGTCATCGCGATTGAGGAGCTTGACCCGTCGAGCAAGCCTTGCTATGTCATGGAGCGGGGCGCTCAAGGTGGCAGCTACAAACGCATCGATGACAAAGATGTCCCGCTTTCGTCGACCGAGGTTTTGGCACTGTCGTCATATGAACGGACGAGTCCTAGCGATCGCGATGCGGTGCCCGGCACGAGTGTGGGCGATCTCGACGAGTCGCTGGTCGACCGCACGATAGAGCGTGCCTATTCGTTGACGCCTCGAGCGATGCGCGGTGCGGCGGACAAGAAGACAAAGATGGAGCGTCTGAATTTCCTCGACTTCCAGGGCAATGTTACCAAGGCCGGCCTCCTTGCCGCGGGCGTTTACCCTCAGCAGTTCTATCCCAAGCTCTTCATTGATGTGGCTGTCCACGTGGGAACTCAAAAGGGAGCTGCGGGGCCACTAAGGTTTATGGACCGCACAATCTGTGAGGGAACGTTGGGCGAGATGATCTCGGATGCTGTCGCGGCCGTCGCCAAGAATTTGCGGCGAACCTCGACCGTCCAAGGCGTCTCGCGTGTCGACTCGCTGGAGATTCCCGAGGAGGTTCTGCGCGAGGCAATCGCCAACGCCGTAATCCATCGAGAATACGGGGATCGGTTCTGTGGACAATCGATTGCCGTCGACGTCTTTGACGATCGTGTCGAGGTGACGAATCCTGGCGGCCTTTACGGGGGAAAGACTCGCGAGAACTTGTTTGACGGCAGCTCCCGATGCCGTAACGCGACGCTCGTGAAACTCATGTCGATTGTCCCGCTGCCGGATGGCGCAGGTTCGCCGGCTGAGGGCAATGGCTCGGGCATCCCGATGATGATCGATGCCATGCGCGCGCATGGTCTGGCCGAGCCCCTGTTCTGCCCGGGGTTCGATCGGTTCAAGGTCGTACTTTACCGTCCAAAGATCGAGCCGGTCGATCATGGCGGGGACTTGATTATGACGGCACTCAAGCGCTACGGCGAATTGGGGACGCGCGAACTGGCGGAGCGCACGGGACTCACGGTTTCCCAGGTTAGGGCACGCGTCAATGCGCTCATTGAGCAGGGTGAGCTTGAGCCGACGGCGCCGTCGACAAGCCGCAACCGCAAATATAGACTGTCAGAGCGCGTGGAATAAATGCGTTAGTGGACGAGGCGACCCAATAATCGACCCTCGATTGGCGCCCACTAAGGTAAAGCGGTTGTTGCCCAGTCGACGGTGATGCTAAAGACTCGGCTTACGCCGGCATGGCCCCGAACCCGTCCATCAAGAACAGCCTAAGAACCAGCTTGATGACATATCCCGGTTTGATTTCTGCCGTGCCAAAGACGCTGCGCTCGGCGAGCTCGCTGCAGTATGCGTAGATGTCGCGGATAAGGTCCGCGCCCGAAAGCGTAAACATGTAGCCTGCGTCCGAAAGCGCATTGGGCGCGGCGGGCAACTTGGCCATGTGGCAGAACGTTTGCAGGTCGGGCGCCATGGCGTTCTGGTAGTCAAGGTGGCTGCCGTCTTCTTGCGCGGCGAATTCCAGCTGGCGTACTCGATCAAGCGCCGCTGCCAGCACAAAGCTCGGTGTGGGAGCATTGACGTCCTCCGTGCTCGCCACAAGCCTGCCCGCCGCCTGCGTGACAAGCCAAGCGACCTCGCGCTGGCAACGCACGGCCTTGCGCGTAACCGGCTTGATGGACGAAGAAGAAACGCTCCCCTTAGGCGGATTCGAAGCAGCCATAAGACCCTCCCATGAACGACCCGGTCCAACAAGCCCGGATGAAACACGTGCTACATCAGTATACAGGGGAGTGGGGTAGCGGGGTACAAGCGCGCCAGCGGCAAACCGAGAGCATCAACAATGTGCCTCCGCTCTATTTGGACGATGGTACGTGGGTCATTAAGTACTCGGTTCAAGCGTCGGGTACCGTTGGTTTTCGAGACCAGAATTACAACCGTAAAATGCTCAACTGCATGGAATGTGACGTCCCAGTCGGAGTCATATTTGCAACCGAGGTGGGCTATAAGGTGCTCGGCCTTGCGTTTGTTGAGCGGTTCGAGCCCGAAAACGGATGGTTTGTTCTGCACGGTCCTGTTCATAAAGGCGGACCGGACCCTCGTTTTGCGCCCGACATGAGTTATCTGAAGCACATACCCGTCGATATTGAGTTTGCCGGACAGGGTGCGACCGACGATGAAATTTGGCTTTGGCGGTCTTTTACGATCGTGCTGTTTGATCGGATCGCGTGGCGATGCAATCTCGCACACGCCTGCCGGTGCATGCTCTTCCTGATTTGTATAGCGAGAGGGGAGCGAACGTGAGCTGGCGAGGCGATATTGCGATGGGGAAGTACGGAAAACTGCCGTGCGCCCTTATAGACAACAAATTGTTTCCGAGCGTAGAAGTTGATTGCGGGTCGTTTGTCGTCGCCTGTCCTTGCTGCGGCTCGCAAATACCGTGGCTCGACATTCGGTTCATCGATGCGTGCGACAGACTTAGCGACGAAGTGAGAAAACGGACAGGCGTTCATATGCCGGTGTATCAGGAGAAATGCCCTGTTTGTGGCCTCGATATCGTGTACGACGCCGGCGACGAGGGATAGGTGATGCGGAGGAGCTGGCTGTGAAGGCATCTCTGTCCCTATAAATAAATCCCCTCACCGAGCTGCTTGTGGAACTTGGCGTGATGGTCGCGTGCCCAGGTAAAGAGCGCCTGGTCAAAGTCGGTGCGTGTGGCCGGGACGCCGAAGACGCCGGCAACTTCGACGCGCACAAACTCCAGTGCCGGCAGTTTGTTGATGGCAGTGAGGGCAAACGGGGACGAGGGCTCCTCGAACAGATAGCGGCTGCCTTGCAGCGCGTCGCAACTGGTGCACGTGTTGCCGAGCGACGGGGCTTTGGAGGCTCGCGCGCCTACGGGCTTGTAGCCGCAGCGCTTAGAAAGATAGTCGCGGATCTCGCCCGGCACGCAGCCAAGAGCGGGAACAATGGCGAGCGCGTTGGCATTGGCCGTGTCGATGGTAATGTGCCCGGCTTCGTTGGGCGCGTGCGCGATGGCGATGCCCTTGTCGTCATCGATTCGATAGGGAATGCCGAAGGCCGCGACCGAGGTCTCTTTGTGACACTTCCAGCACTCGCGCTTGCCCAGTACTAGATATATATACGGCGCTGAGGGGTCGGATCGGTCAACACCGGGCAGCCACTCGGCAAAGGGCTCGGGGTTGACGCCGCTGGGTACATACCAGATCTTCTTGGTCCGGTCCCATTTGGCGCCCAGCGCTTTGGCTTCTTCTTTGTGCGAAAAGGGGACATCGAGCTCGGTGCGCATGGCGGCTCCTTGGTGCTGCAGGTGCGAGTGGCTCAAGGATACCGCAGGGCGCAGACATCGCGGCGTTTTGTTGAGAAGTTGCGGCGCGGACTGCTTGGTTACGCCGTTAGATAAATTGGCAAGTAGATGGTCGGCTTTTGACCAGTTGGGCGGTTGGAGCAGCTTGCGGCGCAGTTTTGTGCCTGGCTATTGTTGATGTTGGGGTATTGAATATATTTGGCTGCCATTCGTCAGGTGAATTGATGTTACGTTGCGATGACGGTTGGAACTGCCAGCGGATTTAGCGACATAAAACAAAACAGCCCAGAGGACATAGCCTCTGAGCTGCGAACATTTGGTGGGCGTTAGAAGATTTGAACTTCTGACCTCTTCCGTGTCAGGGAAGCGCTCTCCCCCTGAGCTAAACGCCCGATCAAGGGTGCGCAAGCGCGCAAGGGATAATATAACGGAGCCTGAACTCGGTGGCAAGAACATTTTTAAAAATCGCTTACATTGTGGAATTCGGGGGCTTTGTCATATCCATTTCAAAAGAGCCTGCTGCCGCGATTTGACTGTCGCATAATGCAAGGCCATTGCGGTATCGAGCTATGGAAAGACGTCTGCGGAATTGTCCTACCGATAAGCGGACAAGCCTTCGGCTGGTGCCTTCGCCGTGGTAAGGTAAGCCGAATTGTTTCCAGGTTGCTTCGAGGGAATGGAATGAGCAAAGAGCGTGTCGAGCAGGTCGAAGGCGCAGGGGCTTCGGTGCCGATGACCGATATATCGAACATTGATGTGCCCGAGGGCACCGATGAGCTCAGCCGTAGCACCCGCCGCGCTTGGCGCGAGCGCCTGAACAGCGCTTCGACGCGCAAGATGATCACGGGCGTCTTGGCTACGCTGGTGGGCGGTTCGTTTTGGGGCTTCTCGGGCACCAGCGCGAGCTTTCTGTTCGATACCTACCACGTCGACACCTTGTGGCTTATGAGCGTGCGTCAGATTCTCGCCGGTCTACTCTTTATGGCCGTGGTTGTTACGCGCGACCGCGAGCGCCTGATTAAGCTCTGGACCACACCCGCCGATCGCAAGCAGCTGCTGCTCTTTACCGCCTTTGGTCTGCTGTTCAACCAGTTTTGCTATCTTTCGGCCGTGCGCCTGACGAACGCCGGAACCGCGACGGTGCTCCAGTGCCTGCAGCTCGTTATCATCATGGGCTACACCTGCGTGACCGATCGCCGCATGCCGCGTACTCGCGAAGTTATCGGCATTGGCCTGGCTCTGGGTGGAACCTTTTTAATCGCCACCGGCGGCGACCCCACCAGCCTGAATATCTCGCCGCTTGGCCTGGCAGCAGGTCTTATGTGTGCGGTCAGCGCCACGTGTATGGCGGTGATTCCCGCCAAGATCCTGCCCGAATACGGCAGCCCCATCGTCACGGGCTCGGCAATGCTCACGGCGGGCGTGTTCTCGTGTGTCTTCGTGCAGCCCTGGACGCATATGCCAGCGCTCGACGCTGCCGGCGTCGAGGCGCTCGCGGTGTTCGTGGTTATCGGATCGTTTTTTGCTTACATGCTCTATATGCAGGGCGTTAAGGACATCGGCTCGGTGCGTGCGAGCCTCATCGGAACTGTGGAGCCGGTTTCGGCGACCATCACCAGCGCCGTTATGCTGGGCACGGTGTTTTTGCCGACCGACCTTATCGGCTTTGCCATGATCATCGTGATGATGTTCCTCACGGTGTAGCTGGCGCCGCCGCCAAGACGGAAAAGGTGTTGTGCCGCATTTTCGCCAATTGATGTCCGTGTCTGGAGTTTAGCTGTCGATGCCCAAAATGCCATAAACTAGTAACGTTATGGACTTTTTCATTGCGACTCAATTGCGAGGATTTCTTTATGGCTGGTAATCACTTTAAGGGCAGCGATAGCGGCCGTCCTGCAGTTCCGCCGCGTCCGAACGGGGCTGGTAAGGCCGGCACGCCGGGCGGCACTGGACAGGGCGGTTCCGGTAAGCGCGTGTCCCCGGGCGAGACGGCGATGTTTACCGCTCTGTACGAGCAGTCACAAAAGGCAAAAAAGACCGGCCGTGCAAGAGGGAATGTCTTTGCGGACGGTGCAACCTCCACGTCGCAGCCGAGTGGGTCTCCTTCGGTACCTGCGAACAACGCAGGTGCTGCCAACGCCGCGAATGCCGCCGGCAACGTTAATGCCGGCAAGGCCGACAACAATACTCCCTCTGCCGGTGGCGCGGGGCTTACGGGTAACCTCGGCACGATTTACACCGGCGCCTCCGAGACTGGCACGTTCGCTCGCCTGGATGATAGCGGTACCGAGTTTGCGGGCTCGGGTTCCAAGGAAGATTATTACGATTTTGGCTTGAACTACGGTAGCGACGCTTCGTCGAGTTCGACCTCTGACGGTCTGGTCCGTCATCGCCATCGCAAGGGCGAGCGCAAAAAGCGTCACACCGGTGCCATTATTGCCGCTGTAGCCGCGGTGCTTCTCGTTGCGCTTGGCGCAAGCGGCTTTATGCTGCTTAACTCGGCAAAGACCGTAAAGAGTGAAGCGAAGGAGGCCGTCGAGATTGTCGGTGGCCTTAAGGACAAGGTCACGTCGGGCGATTTTTCGACGCTGCCTGACGACGCGAAGAAGATTGATGAGCTTTGCGACAGCATGAAGGCGGAGACCTCGAGCCCGCTGTGGACGGCGGCTTCGTTTATCCCGGTGTATGGCAGCGACATCAATGCGGCCCGCACCATGATCGACGCCCTGTCCGATGTCTCGAGCAATGCGCTGGTTCCCATGGCCGATAACCTTTCGCAGGCCACGCCCGGCAAGCTGTTTCAGGACGGCATGATTAACGTGTCCGCGCTGCAGGCGGTCGCCGATTCGCTTTCCAGCAGCTCGAAGGTGTTCAAGAGCGCCAACGAGAAGATCCAGGGCATTGGCGATACTCATATTTCCCAGGTGACCGAGCTGGTCGATAAGGCCAAGGACGGCTTTGCCACCCTCAACGGCGCGGTTGACGCGGCGGAGAAGGTCGCCCCCGTCCTTCCCCAGATGCTCGGCGCCAACGGCCAGACGCGTAACTACCTTGTGTACGCCATGAACAACGTCGAAATTCGTGCCTGCGGCGGCTTTGGCGGTTCGCAAGGTTTGATTTCGGTCACCGACGGCCAGATGTCGATTGGCGAGTTTGTTCCCCGCATTGGGCTCAGTGAGGATGAGGCAGTCGAGAGTGTCGACGAAGAGGATGAGGCGCTGTTCGGCAACCACAGTAACCTGTACAACTCGGGCAATACCTATTCGCCTGATTGGCCCCGCAACTCGCAGCGTGTCGCCGCGCTGTGGAAGTCCCAATATGGGCAGGACGTTGATGGCGTCGTCGGCATCGACCCGGTGTTCCTGCAGTATCTGCTGGGCCTGGTCGGTAACGTGTCGCTGCCCGACGGAACGGTTGTCGACGGCACCAACGCCGCAAAGGTCCTCATGCACGATGTGTACTGGAACTATCCGGTCGAGGAGTCGGACGGCATCTTTGCATCCGTCGCCAGCGCTGCCTTCGACAAGATCCTTGGCGGTATCGGCGATGTCGATGTTACGAAGCTTGTCAGCGCCGTTGAGCGCGGTGCCGAAGAGGGCCGCCTGATCGCGTGGATGAAAAACGATGACGAGCAGAACGCTATCAAGGAGATGAACATCGACGCCTCGCTGCCCGATCCGGATGACCCGAGTGAAGATCCCGTTGCTGGTGTCTACTTTAACAACCTGAGCTTCTCCAAGCTCGACTGGTACCTGAATGCCGATACGCAGATTGGCCAGGGCATCAAGAACGGTGACGGCACATGCTCGTATCGCATCGCCGTTACCCTGACGAACATCATGACGCAGGAGGAGGCCGGCAAGCTGCCCGACTACGTCGCGGCGAGCGCGCCCGATGCCGCGCGCGACGACGAGCGTCTGAATGTCTCGTTGTTTGCCCCGACGGGCGGCAACATTACTGATCTGACCGTCGAGGGCACCCAGTTTGGTCTTGGCGCCGCTACGTGGCATGGAATCCCCTTCTATTCGGGCACCGTTGACCTGCATGCTGGCGAGACGACGACGATCACATATACGCTGACCACGTCAGCCGAGGCGGGGGACAAGCCGCTTACGCTGCGTCAGACTCCTACATGCCAGGCGGCTCGCGACAGCGCGTCGGCGTAGGGTTTTTCTGGTAGCGCAGATAATCGAGTACCATTTTGGGGCGGACAGGCAATCTGTTCGCCCCTATTTTGTAAGGAGAGCGCATGAAGTACTTTGGCACCGACGGCTTTCGCGGTGAGGCTAACGTTGGGCTGACGGTAGAGCACGCTTATAAGATTGGCCGTTTTGTGGGCTGGTATTACGGCGCCAACCGCGAGCGCAAGGCGCGCGTCATCGTGGGTAAGGACACGCGTCGCTCGAGTTATATGTTTGAGGCGGCGCTGGTGAGCGGCTTGGTCGCGAGCGGCGCGGACGCCTATATGCTGCACGTGATCCCCACGCCGGGCGTAGCGCATCAGACCGTGGAAGGCTGCTTCGATTGCGGCATCATGATCAGCGCGAGCCACAACCCGTTTTGCGATAACGGCATTAAGCTCGTCAATAGCGACGGTTTTAAGATGGACGAGGACGTACTGGAGCTCATCGAGGACTACGTCGATAGCAAGAGCGAGGTGCCGCTGGCCACGGGCAACCACATCGGCGCCACGGTGGACTACATGCAGGGCCGCAACCGCTACATTGCCTCGCTCATCGCCAGCGCGAACTTTTCGCTTCAGGGCGTCAAGATCGGCATCGACTGCGCCAACGGCTCGGCGTCCTCGGTGGCCAAGCCGGTGTTCGACGCGCTGGGCGCCGACGTGCGCGTGATCAATGCCGCGCCTGATGGTTTTAACATCAACGTCGACTGCGGCTCCACGCATATGGAGCGTCTGCAGCGCCATGTGGTGGAGCAGGGCCTGGACGTGGGCTTTGCCTACGACGGCGATGCCGACCGCTGCCTGGCCGTGGACGAGCGCGGCCGCGTGGTCGATGGCGACCAGATCCTGTACGTGTGCGGCGTGTACCTGAACAAGCACGGTCGCCTTTCGGGCGGTACCGTGGTTCCGACGATTGCCAGCAACTTTGGCCTGATCAAGTCGTTGGAGCTTGCCGGCCTAAGTGTCGTGACCAGCGGTGTGGGCGACCGTCACGTGTATGCCAAGATGCGCGAGGGCGGTTACAGCCTGGGCGGCGAGCAGACGGGCCATACGATCTTTGGCGATATCGAGCGCACGGGCGACGGCATTATGACCTCGCTGCGCGTGATGGAAGTGATCCGCGCCGAGCGCGAGACGCTCTCGCAGCTCACGGCTCCGTGCAAGCTGCTGCCGCAGGCGCAGGTGGCCGTGCGCGTGGCGGACAAGGACGCCGCGCTCGAGAACATGGGCGTGCAGAACGCCATCGCCGAGGCCGAGGCTGCGCTGGCAGGCGAGGGCCGCGTGCTCGTACGCAAGAGCGGAACCGAGTCGGTTATCCGCGTGCTGGCCGAGGCGCCCGACCAAGCATCCGCCGATGCCGCCATGAAGCGCATCGCCAACGCACTCGAGGCTCTGTAGTTACGCGGTTTTACCAAACCGCGTAACTGCTCGACGCTGCAAACGCCCCTAAGCGGCAATCTGACGTTCAATTTCAAGGGCGCGACCAGAAGGTCAGCGCCCTTTCATTTCACGTCGCCTTGCTCGCTTAGGGTCGTTTTCGCTGACGTTGCCAAGACATTGGCGTCAACATGGTTGGCGTTGGCGATGGCGTGCTGGTCAATCCTTACAACTCGTACAGCGTGGTGAACTTGTCCTGCAGGTAGCTGCAGTAGTAGCGGGCGTCAAAGGCCATGCCGCAGGCGCCCTTGATGAGCTCCGGCGCGTCTTTGGCGCGACCCCACTGCCAAATGTGCTCGCCCAGCCACGCGCGAACGGGTGACAGATCGCCACTCGCGCAGGCACCGGTAAGGTCGACGCCGTCGCGGCACATGGCCGGCACAAACATGGCATCGTAGGCGCTACCCAGCGCATACGTGGGGAAGTAGCCAAACGAACCGCCGCTCCAATGCGTATCCTGCAGGCAGCCGTGCGTGTCGTCGGGAACTGGAATGCCCAGGTACTCGTCCATAAAGCGATTCCAAAGCGCGGGGATGTCCTTGGCCGTAGCCTCGCCGGCAAACAGCATGCGCTCGATCTGGTAGCGCACCATAATATGCAGCGGATAGGTGAGCTCGTCGGCCTCGGTGCGGATCAACGACGGCTGCGCGATGTTCACGGCGCGGTAGAGCGTGTCTTCGTCGACGTCGCCGTAGACCTCGGGCGCGTGACGACGCAGCACCTCGAGCAGCGGGCCCATAAAGGCGCGGCTGCGACCCACGGTGTTCTCGAAAAAGCGGCTCTGGCTCTCGTGGATGCCCATGGAGGTGCCGCCCTCCAGGCACGTGCGCGCATAGGCGGGATTGACGCCCAGCTCGTACATGGTGTGCCCCGCCTCGTGGATGATGCTGTAGACGTTGGAGATGCAGTCGTCCTCGTAGATGTGCGTCGCGATGCGCGCATCGCCCACGGCAAAGCCCTCGCTAAACGGATGCTCGGTAAAGGCAAGCGCGGTGTCGTCCAGGTCCAGGCCGACAAGCTTCATAAGGTCGAAGCTCATGGCGCGCTGGGCAGCCTCGGGCACGTGGGCGTGCAAAAAGTCGGCAGCCGGCTGCTGGCCGCGCTCGCCGATGGCGTGCACGAGCGGCACGACCGTGGCCTTGACCTCGTCGCAAAACGCGTCGAAGCTCTTGGCGGAAAGGCCGCGCTCGTACTGGTCGAGCCAAACGTCGTATGGATCGCGCTTGGGGTCCATGAGCTCGGCCTGATGCTTAAGTTGGGCGACGATTCTATCCACATAGGTCTCAAAGCTCGCCCAGTCGTTGGCTGCCTTGGCCTTGTGCCACACGGCGTCCGCCTCGCAGGTGAGCCTGGTCCAGGCCTCGGCTTCTTCGGTGGGGATGGCACTGGCCTCACGTTGATCGCGGCCGAGCACACGGATCTCGTCGAGCAGCTGAGGGTCGTCGATTTTGCCGCCGGCGACGGTCTCGCGCGCTAACGAGCGTACGAGCTCAACGGACTTCTCGCTGGTCAGCAGCTTGTGATGCTCGCCGGCAAGCGTGCCCATGGCGTCGGCACGCGCTGCTGCGCCGTTGGCAGGAGCAATCGTCGCTCCATCGAACTCGGCAATCTTGAGCAGGTACTCGCGAGTCCACAGCTTGCCTTCGAGCTTGCGGAGCTTCTTGATGCTCTTGCCCGCCTTGGCCTTCTTATCGAGTTTCTTTCTCATACCTATATCCTTGATCTCGCAGGTCGAGCGCCACGGGTGGGCGTGCGGCCAGTTTGCACAGCTACCTGCCTTGTACCCAGTGCGAACAAAACGGAACGCGGCGATGCACACGCAGAATGTGTTATCCTATAGCCCAATGCGTTGACGGAGAGGGTTTTGCCCGCCGCGTCGCCGGCAAGAGAGGGAAGGTCATGGGCTGCAAGCCTTCCTGCGGTGGCAAGGGCCAAGCGTTCACTCCCGAGCAGCGACCTCAACGGGCGCGCGGCTAGCGGCGGCGAAGCCCCAGTAGGGAAGCCGTGAGCCTCGCGATAAGGGGCGCAGAGTGGGCACGGCGGGCCAGACATCCGCCGGGTCAAACAAGGTGGTACCGCGGAATTCAACCGTCCTTGGGCAATGCACACGCCCGAGGGCGGTTTTTTTGTTACCGAACCGGGCCGCACATCCGCAGCTCCGGGTGGCTCCAGCCGCCGCGGCAAGTGGATGCGCGAGAGACGAAAGGGAAGACATGAGTCTGATTGATGATCTGGTCAAACTCGAGGAAGAGGCCAAGGAGCTCGTCGCAGGCGCCGATGACGCCGCCAAGCTCGAGGCTGCGCGTGTTGAGCTGCTCGGTCGCAAGGGTCGTATCACCGGCTTGATGCGCATGATGGGCAAGCTCGCCCCCGAGGATCGTCCCGTGATGGGCAAGCGCGCCAACGAGATGCGCCAGCTGATCGAGGGCATGCTCGACGAGCGAAACACCGAGATGAAGGCCGCCGCCCTCAAGCGCGCACTCGAGCACGACGCCGTCGACATCACGCTGCCGGGCATCCGTCCGCAGATCGGCCACCAGCACCTGATCAAGCAAATCATCGAGGAGGCCGAGGACATCTTCTGCGGCATCGGCTACACCGTCGAGTCCGGCCCCATGGTCGACACCTCTTACTACAACTTCACCGCGCTCAACGCTCCCATGGATCACCCGAGCCGCTCGGCCCGCGATACCTTCTACGTGGTCGACAACAACCCCGGCAGCGTCGCGCACCCCGAGGCTCACGCCCACGGCGAGTCCGACGTGCTGCTGCGCACCCAGACTTCGGGCGTGCAGATCCACACTATGGAGTCGCAGAAGCCGCCCATCTACATGATCTGCCCGGGCACCGTCTACCGTCCCGACACGGCCGATGCCTGCCACCTGCCGCAGTTCAACCAGATCGAGGGCCTGGTCGTCGACGAGGGCATCACCTTTGGCGACCTGAAGGGCACGCTCGACTACTTTGTTAAGTGCATGTTTGGCGAGGATCGCAAGACGCGTTACCGCCCGCACTTCTTCCCCTTCACCGAGCCCAGCTGCGAGGTGGACGTGAGCTGCCACGTGTGCGGCGGCAAGGGCTGCAACTTCTGCAAGCACAGCGGCTGGATCGAGATCTTGGGCTGCGGCATGGTCGACCCCAACGTCCTGATCAACTGCGGCATCGATCCCGAGAAGTACACCGGCTTCGCCTTTGGCATTGGCGCCGAGCGCGTCGCGGCCCTGCGCTACGACCTGCCGGACCTCAGAACGCTCATGACAGGCGATATGCGTTTCTTGAATCAGTTCTAGGCTGCGGCTTGCCCAAGCACGGCACCTCGGCGCTCATTCGTCGCTTGCGTACCAAAGTACGCGGCACTCCTCTTTCGGGCCGATCTGCCGCACTTGGACAACCCTCGCTTTGTAAGGAATGTTCACAAAGTTGAAGTTTCCACCTGCATCTCTTCGCAGGCTTTCAGTATGAAAGGAGAGCTAGATGCGTGTTTCTTACGACTGGCTCAAGACCATGATCGATATTCCGGAGGATCCCAAGACCCTTTCGGACGAATATATCCGTACCGGCACCGAGGTCGAGGCGATCGACACCGTGGGCGAGTCCTTCGACCACGTGGTGACCGCCAAGGTGCTCACCAAGACCCCGCACCCCGATAGCGACCACATGTATGTGTGCTCGGTCGATGTGGGCGACAAGAACCTCGATGCCGACGGCAATCCCGCTCCGCTGCAGATCGTCTGCGGCGCGCAGAACTTCGAGGCCGGCGACCACATCGTCACGGCCATGATCGGCGCTGTCCTGCCCGGCGACGTCAAGATCAAGAAGAGCAAGCTTCGCGGCGTCGTGTCCATGGGCATGAACTGCTCTGCGCGCGAGCTCGGCCTGGGTGGCGACCACTCCGGCATCATGATTCTGCCCGAGGACACGCCCTGCGGTATGCCGTTTGCCGAGTACGTGGGCTCGAGTGATACTGTGCTCGACTGCGAGATCACGCCCAACCGTCCCGATTGCCTGTCCATGATCGGCATGGCCCGCGAGACCGGTGCCATTTTCGACCGCGATTTCCACGTGGAGCTGCCCGCCATCAAGGCGGAGACTGGCCGCGCGACCGACGACGAGCTTTCCGTCGAGATTGCCGACGAGGGCCTGTGCGACCGCTATGTCGCCCGCATCGTGCGCAACGTGAAGGTCGGCCCGTCGCCCGACTGGATGGTCAAGCGCCTTAACGCCCTGGGCGTGCGTCCGCACAACAACATCGTCGACATCACCAACTACGTGATGATGCTCACCGGTCAGCCGCTGCACGCCTTTGACCTGGACACCTTTGCCGAGCGCGATGGCCACCGTCGCGTGGTGGTTCGCGCCGCCCAGCAGGATGAGAAATTCACGACGCTCGATGGCGAAGAGCGCGTGCTCGACGCCGGCATGGGCCTTATCACCGACGGCGAGCGCCCCGTGGCGTTGGCCGGCGTTATGGGCGGCATGGATTCCGAGATCGAGGACGACACCGTCGACGTGATGGTCGAGAGCGCTTGCTTCAACGCCGGTCGCACCTCGCACACCAGCCGCGATCTGTCGCTGATCTCCGACGCCTCCATTCGCTTTGAGCGCCAGGTTGACGAGACTGGCTGCGTGGATGTCGCCAACGTTACCTGCGCGCTCATCGAGGAGATCGCCGGCGGCGAGGTTGCTCCCGGCTATGTCGATGTTTTCCCCGCGCCCAAGACCATCGACAGCATCAAGCTGCGCCTGGCCCGCGTGCATGCCATCTGCGGTGCCGACATCGAGCCCGATTTTATCGAGCGTTCGCTTACCCGTCTGGGCTGCACCGTCGAGCGCGACGGCGAGGACTTTATGGTTACCCCGCCGAGCTTCCGTCCCGACCTGCCGCGCGAGATTGACCTGATCGAGGAGGTCCTGCGCCTATGGGGCATGGGCCGTGTGACGGCGACCATCCCGGCTGCCAAGAACCACATCGGCGGCCTGACCCGCGAGCAGAAGCTCACCCGCAAGGTCGGCGAGATCCTGCGCGCCTGCGGCCTCAACGAGACCACGACCTTTGGCTTTGCCGCCCCGGGCGACCTGGAGAAGATCGGCATGCCCACCGAGGGTCGCGGCTGCCCCGTGGTGCTCATGAACCCGCTGGTGGCCGAGCAGACCGAGATGCGTCGTTCGCTGCTGCCGGGCCTGCTGCAGTCCGTGGCCTACAACGAGGCGCACGGTACGCCCAACGTGCACCTGTACGAGGTCGGCAGCCTGTTCCACGGTCGCGAGAACGCCAGCCTGCCCAAGGAGACCAAGTCCGTCGCGGGTGTGCTCTCGGGCCAGTGGAGCGAGCAGTCTTGGAACATGAAGTACCGTAAACTGCGTTTCTTCTTTGGCAAGGGTATCGTCGAGGAGCTGCTCGCCCAGCTGCGCATCGAGAAGGTTCGCTTCCGTCCCGTCGAGGGCGAGGGCTATGCCTTTTTGCAGCCGGGTCGTGCGGCCGAGGTTCTGTCCGGCGGCACCGTGCTGGGTTGGGTCGGCGAGATCCACCCCGAGGCGCGCGAGGCCTGCGGCATCGACGAGGTTGTCGTTGCCTTTGAGCTTGACCTGGACAAGCTGATCAAGGGCGCCCGCAACCAGGAGAACTACCGCGAGTTCTCGCAGTACCCGGCCGTTGAGCACGACCTTGCCATTGTGGTCGACAATGCCGTGACCTGCGAGGATCTTGAGCGCCGTATTACCAGCGCCGGCGGCAAGCTGCTCGAGGGCGTGCGCCTGTTCGATGTCTACCGCGATCCGGTTCGTATCGGCAAGGGCAAGAAGTCCATGGCCTTTGCGCTCACGTATCGCTCGGACGACCACACGCTTACTAGCGAAGAGGTCGAGAAGGCGCACCAGAAGATCGTCACCAAGGTGTGCAAGGGCGTAAACGGCGAAGTCCGCTCGTAATCTTTGCTGTTCGGAACCCGCCCCCTGCGGGGTTTTCGCGGCAACGTCCTCGCCACTTCGCGGCTGCGGGATGTTGCCTTAGAAAACCCCTCTCGGGGGCGGGTTCCTGCGTTAACCTTGTTGCGAGCGGATCGCACCTTCTTCCGGGTGACCGGAAAGTTGGGAGTGCATGGGCCCTTTATTGGGCGGTGCGTGGACCTGGGCTAATAACGTACGTATTGCAAGGGCGTGCTGCGTTGTGGGCGGTGCGCCTTTTTGTTAGTATGCAGAGTCGGTGTTACGGATTGTTGGAAACGTAACACACAACGTTCTGATTGAGAGGGCTCATGCATATTCCCGATAATTATCTGTCCCCGCAGACCGATGCCGTTATGGCGGTGGCGATGGTGCCCGTATGGGTTCACTGCATCAAAAAGGTGCGCGCCACGCTCGATCGCGAGCATATGGCGTTCCTGGGCATCTGCGCCGCATTCTCCTTCTTGCTCATGATGTTCAACGTTCCGCTGCCCGGCGGTACCACTGGTCACGCCGTCGGCGGCGCACTCATCGCGCTGCTGCTGGGCCCCGAGGCCGCGGCTATCGCTGTCTCGGTCGCTCTGGCGCTGCAGGCGCTGCTGTTTGGCGACGGCGGCGTTCTGTCGTTTGGCGCCAACTGCTTTAACATGGCCTTTGTGCTGCCGTTTGTCGCTGCTATCGTGTTCCGTGCGCTCAACAGCCGTCTGCACGACAAGAGCTGGGGCACCTCGGTTTCTGCCATCGTGAGCGGTTGGGTCGGCCTGTGCCTGGCGGCCCTGTGCGCGGCAATCGAGTTTGGTATTCAGCCGATGCTCTTCACCAACGCTTCGGGCGCCCCTCTGTACTGCCCCTTCCCGCTGTCCGTGGCTATTCCGGCCATGTTGATCCCGCATATGCTGGTTGCCGGCGTGATCGAGGGCGTGGCGACGGCCGCCATCTACGGCTTCATTAAGAAGACGGCGCCGAGCATTATCGTCGGCCCCGAAGCCGCCGATGGCCAGCTTGCCGCCGATGGTACCGCCAAGAAGACTTCCCTGATTCCCACGCTCATTCTGGTCGCCGTGCTTGTCGTGGCTACGCCGCTCGGCTTGCTCGCCACCGGTGACGCCTGGGGTGAGTGGGACGCCGAGGGCGCCGCGACCGCCGTTCAGGAGGCTGGCGACGACAGCCTGCAGGCTTCGGTCGGCCTCGACACCCCGACCTTTGCCGACGCCCTGCCCACGGGCGATTATCTGCAGGCCTATTCCGAGGAGCAGGGCCTTGGCTTTGCCGGCCAGGCTGCGATGTATATTCTTTCGGGCGTGATTGGCGTGGCGGTGCTCACCATCACATTCCGCCTGGTCTCGCTGACGGTCAAGGAAAGCGGTGCTCATGGCAATAGCCGAGCTGCCTAGTTGGCTTGCGGCCGAGGAGCGTTACGAGCCCGCGGGGGCTCGGCATCGTGTGATGCAAAAGAATGTCCTGCACCTGGCGAGCCTGCTTGAGCGGGTTCGCCTGGGTGGAGGCGCGCACGAGGGCGGGTCGATGGTCGACCGCGCCCTTTCTTGCGTTTCGGCTCCGGTGCGCCTGGTGGGGATGTTCGTTTGCGTCCTGTGCGTGTGTCTGACGCAGAGCCCGCTGTACCTCATGTTGATGGCGGCCATCGCGCTGGTGCTCGTTGCCGTGCGCCCCGTACGCGGGCTGCGTGCGACCTTTGTACCGGCGCTCGGCGCCACGGGGCTTGCGGTGGTTCTGGCACTGCCTGCCCTGCTGCTGGGCGCTTCTGCCGCGGGCGCCATGCTCAAGATCGCGCTCAAGACGTTCATTAACGTGTCGTTCGTGCTGGGCGTTTCGTGGACGCTCACCTGGAGCCGCATGTCGGCGGCGCTCAAGACGCTACAGCTGCCCGACGAGGTCATCTTTACGTTTGATATGGCGCTCAAGCACATCGAGGTGCTGGGACGCACGGCGCACGATCTGACCGAATCGGTCATGCTGCGCAGTGTGGGTCGTGCGCCTGCGGGTTTTTCGCGTACCGATTCGATCGCGGGTATCATGGGCATGACCTTTATCAAGGCGATGGAATGCAGCCGCGCGATGGACGAGGCTATGCTTTGCCGTGGCTTTGCCGGTGCGTATCCGACTCCCGCGCGGAGCGGCTTTGGCTGGCGCGATGCGGTCTATGCGGTCGTCGTGGTGCTGCTCGCCGTGTTGTGCGCGGTGCTGTAGCGCGGGCGGCCGAGCCGTCGATGTGGATAGGGAAGGGCGACGTTTTGGCAAACGATACGAATGGCGTGATGGGCGCGAGCGGTGCTACTGGCGCCAAGAGCGTGCCGCTCATCGAGTTTCGCGACGTGCTGTTCTCCTATGCGGGGCATACGGTTGTCGATGGTGTGTCGCTGCAGGTCGATCGTGGTGAACTCGTTGCCCTACTCGGTCCCAACGGCTGCGGTAAGACGACGATTATGCGCCTTATCAACGGTCTTGAACTAGCGGACGCGGGTGCGTACCTGTTTGACGGGCACGTGATCGATGCGGCATATCTCAAGGATTCCGCAGCCGCTCAGCGTTTTCATCAGCGCGTGGGCTTTGTGTTCCAGAATGCCGACGCCCAGCTGTTCTGCGCTACGGTGGGCGAGGAAGTTGCTTTTGGCCCCGCGCAGATGGGGCTGCCGACAGACGAGCTCGAGCGCCGCGTCCGCGATGCCATGGAGCTGTTCCAGGTTGCCGATCTGGTCGATGCCTCGCCCTATCAGCTTTCGGGCGGGCAAAAGAAGCGCGTTGCGCTGGCTGCGGTGGTGTCGATGAACCCCGATATCCTAGTGCTCGATGAGCCCACCAACGGGCTCGATGAGGACTCGTGCGACATCGTAGTCAACTTTTTGCTGGCCTACGTTGCTGCCGGTAAGACGGTTTTGATGAGTACGCACCATCAAGATTTGGTGCGCCGCCTGGAGGCCCGTGCCATCTATATCGATCGATATCACCATGTGGTCGAGGCGCCCGTGCCGTCGTATGGAACCGAAAGCGGTGCTGCGGAATAGTTGCTGCGTAGGGTATGTATGGCCGCCTGTGCGACTCTGCCGTGATGGTATAGTTAACCAGGTTTTATGGGGGTGGCTATGCCAAGTTGGAACATTCATATCGCTCAAACGGAGCGCTTGCTGGCACGTGCTAGCGTGCTTGCCGATAGCGTGCGCGACCGTAATGCCTTTTTGTTTGGCTGCGTGGTTCCGGATATCTTCGTGGGCTATATGGTCCCTGGCATCGCCGATCCCATTCCGTATCGCATTACGCACTTTGCAAAGCCCGAGCCTATCCCTAAGCCGCGCGAGCACGAGTTCTGGGATACCTATGTGGCGCCGCTGCTTAAAGGCGCACCCGCGGGCGAACCTGCTGAGGCTACCTCGATTGTCGAGGAGCGCGAGCGACTGAACCGCGTGCACTATCCTCAGCGCTACAGGGATGCCGAGCCGGTTGTCGGTCCCGGCGCCTGTGAGTTCTCGCTTGCGTCCGAAGATGTGGCGCAGTCGCTGCTCGATTTAACGCTGGGCGTCTGGTCGCATCTGGTGGCCGACACGGTATGGAACACGCGTGTGAACCAGTATCTGGAAGCACGCGGCGGCAAGCCGTGCGAGGAATTCCGCATTAAAAAGCAGGGCGATTTTGACTGGTTTGGCAAGACGCTGGGCATCGTTTCCATTCCGCGTGCGACCGATCGCCTCTATACCGCTGCGGCCCAGTTTGGCCAGTATTCGATCCCGCAAGAGTATGTGCTCAAAACCATTGGCGTCATGCACGAGATTGTGCGCGAAAACCCCGGCGAGCCGGATCACCCGCCGTACCGCCTGCTGACCGAAGCGTTCTTTGACGCAACGTTTACCGAGGTCGTCGAGTTAACCGAGGCAGGTTTTGCCGCCCGCGTCGCATTGCCCAGCGCGCCCGCGCTGCCTCTGATCGCTAGCTGCTAGCTGGCCTGCCTGGCAGCGAATAGGTCATCCCAATCGACAAGCAGTTCTTGCCGCAGAGCATCTTCGGCGTCGCACTCCTGTTTGATCTTTGGGGTGTAGGGAAGCCCGGCCTTTTTATGGATGAGTTCGGCAAGGTTGCCAAAGCTCCTTTTGTCCTTGATCTGGCCATAGGTAATTTGGATGACGTCGTAGCCCATGCTTGTGAGTGCGGTAGTGCGCTCGGCATCGGAGAGACTCGCAGCTTCGCTGTCATGAGCGGAGCGGCCTTGGCATTCCAGAATGACGCCCATGCTGTCGGTGACACTTTCGATGAGGATATCGGCATAACAGCAGGTTTTGTCATACAGCGAACGTGCGGCTTCGCTGAGCGGGATGCGTGCGTTATTGGTGATGCCTATACCCAGACCGCCTTCGTCGCGGGGGAGTGAGACGAGCATGGACGTCTGGACCTCGAAGGGCGAGGCGGTCTGCCCTGCCATGCGTTCGGCGGCCCAGCGGAGCTGCTTAACACCGCGCAGGCCTGCGGCCTGCTTGGCGAACGCGGCGATATCCGCCGCGCTGAGGAGCGGCGCGCGTTTCCACAAGTTGGTGTCATTGCCCTTGGTGTCGACAATACGCTTCCAACCACAGTCGGGCGGAATGAACTTAAGAGATATTGCCTCATCAAGTTGCTGTTGCGTACGTTCGCAGGGCGTAAACACTGCAAATGAGCTGCACATCTCGTAGCAAGCCATGAGTAGCTGGTTGCGGGAGACCTGCGTAGCAAGGCTGAGCAGCGTGAATTCCGGTGAAGTGACATCAAATCCATGTTCAGTCTGCCTAAACGACCCAGGAGGCGGCTCTTGGGTCAGGAGGTGCGATTTAAAGAGGCTTCGCGACCCCGATTGTGCCCGAGTGAATACAAGCCTGTGAAGCGGTGCGTGAAGCAGGTCTTTTACAACTGCATGACTTCCGAGGCCGCAACATCTGCGATCTATATTGCCAAGGCTAATGGCGGGGTAAAGGCCTAATACCTGCGGCGGGATACGGTAATAGTAAAAAGCGGATTGACCGCAGAGCGTCAGGTCCATGACGTCCTCCAGATCGAAATGTGCTTTTGGACCGTGCGATGCCAGCGTCAATTCGGAAGTATGCGGCAAAATCTGAACCCTGTGAGCAGACCTGGCTTTTGAGGCTAGTTTATCAGGCATTTTGTTGTAAAAAAACGGGGTGTGTTCGAAGGTCTCAGAATTTGCCGCATACTTCCGAAAACTAGGTCGATCTGGCTCTTGCTAAAACGATTTATCAGCGTCGGTTAAGGTGTGGGTTTGCCACCGGGCGAACACTTTTAGCGCTTGGGACTTTATTTTTTGGGCCTCGAAGGGTGGATTTCGCGCTTTTGGTAAAGAAATGAGTGCGTGTTTTGCCGTGCGCCGACATTGGCACAGAAAAAGGGCCCGGAAGGCGAAGCCTTCCGGGCCCTTTGCAATGCAAGCATGCTTGCAAGTGCGATTTAGCGCACCTGAGCGACGTAAGCGACGTTGGTCGAGGAGACCTTGTCCTCGAGCTGAACACTCATGCGGGGATCGCCGGCGGTAGCGACGGTCAGATCGCCGGCCTCGACGTAGCCGAGCTCCTTAGCGGTCTCGATCGCCTTGACGATCGTGCCGTTGACGGTGCCCTGGGTAATCTCGGCCTGGTGCGGGATAACGCCCCAGTACATGATCATCTGCTGGACGGCCCACTCGTGGCGGGAGAACGCGCAGATCGGCATGTTGGGACGGAAGTGCGAGATCAGGCGTGCGGTACGACCGGTGGTCGTCGGCACGGTGATGCACTTGGCGCCAACGGTGGTGGCCATGTTCACAGCGGACATACCCACAACGTTGTTGACGACGCGGGTGCCGTGAGCGTCGGCCGGAACCTCGAGCGGAGCGTGGGCCGGGAGGTACTTCTCGGTCTCGAGAGCAATGCTAGCCTGCATCTTAACGGCCTCGACCGGGTACTTACCGGCAGCGGACTCGCCAGAGAGCATAACGGCGTCGGTGCCGTCGTAGATGGCGTTAGCAACGTCGGCAACCTCGGCGCGCGTCGGGCGCGGGTTCTGCTGCATGGAGTCGAGCATCTGCGTAGCGGTGATAACGGGCTTGTAGGCCGCGTTGCACTTGGCGATGATCTCCTTCTGGATGTGCGGAACGAGCTCGGGCTTGATCTCGATACCCAGGTCGCCACGGGCGACCATGATGCCGTCGGAAGCCTCGAGGATCTCGTCGAAGTTCTCGACGCCCAGGGCGCACTCGATCTTCGGGAAGATCGTCACGTGCTCGCCACCGTTCTCGCGGCAAAGCTTGCGGATGCCGCGGACGGACTCGCCGTCACGGATGAAGGAAGCGGCGATGTAGTCGATGTTCTCGGTCAGGCCAAAGAGGATGTCCTGACGATCGCGCTCGGTGATGGCGGGCAGCGAGATGTTGACGTTGGGCATGTTGACGCCCTTGCGCTCGCCGATCAGGCCGTCGTTCTTAACGACGCAGGTCATGTCCTGGCCGCTGACGGACTCGACCTCGAGGGCAACCAGGCCGTCATCGATCAGGATGAGGGAGCCCTTCTCGACCTCGGAAGGCAGAGCCAGGTAGTCGAGGGAGATGTGCTCAGCGGTGCCGTGGAAATCCTCGGACGTGGGCTGAGCGGTGACGACGATCTTATCGCCGGTCTTGACGGCAACCTTCTTGCCGTCGACCAGAAGGCCGGTGCGGACCTCGGGGCCCTTGGTGTCGAGCAGGATGCCGACAGGCAGACCGAGCTCCTTGGAAATACGGCGGACGCGCTCGATGCGACCGTGGTGCTCGTCGTAGGAGCCGTGCGAGAAGTTAAAACGGGCGACGTTCATGCCCGCCTTGATCATCTCGCGGATGGTCTCGTCGCTATCGCAGGCGGGACCCATGGTGCATACAATCTTAGTGCGCTTGTACATTCAGACCTCCATCTGACATCGTCTTGCGCTGATAGATAAACCATAAGAAATAAAACCGAGATGATTATAACGAAATGCCGACCGAATACCCCAAAAAATCGACCGTATGCCGAAATGGAAGTTCATTTTTTGCGGGAAAAACGGTATATGAAAAATCTTTACCAACCACTCCAACCGCTGCTATCTGGGAGATATGTCAGTTTGGCGATGTGCCGAAGAAAAAACGTTTTACCAATGTTGAGCATCACACGGTCTGCACCGTTGCGTGCGGACCATATTTCCAAACCGATTGTTTTGGCTAGACGCGTCGCTTTGGGGTACCATAGCTCCACTATCAACTGCCGCTCAGCACGGCAGCCTTGATGAGCCCTTGCCCTTCTCCTGGGAATTATGATCGGGCATCAATCTGCTGAGTGGCCCGAATCCCAGGAGGGGACTCTATATGCAAAAGGAATACCTGTCCGCCGCGGCGGAGGTGCTCAGCGACCAAGGTGTCGATGAGAACCTCGGCCTGAGCAACGACGAGGCGTCTTCGCGCCTCGCCAAGACAGGCCCTAACAAGCTCGAGGAAGCCGAGAAGACACCGCTGTGGAAGCGTTTCTTTGAGCAGATGGCCGACCCCATGGTCATCATGCTGATCGTTGCCGCCGTCATCAGTGCGCTCACGGGCATGGTCAAGGGCGAGCCCGACTTTGCCGATGTTGCCATCATCATGTTCGTCGTTATCGTCAACTCGGTGCTGGGCGTGGTCCAGGAAGCCAAGAGCGAGGAGGCCCTCGAGGCCCTGCAGGAGATGAGTGCGGCGCAGTCCAAGGTGCTGCGCGACGGCAAGCTCGTGCACCTGCCGAGCGCCGAGCTCGTGCCTGGCGATGTGATCATGCTCGAGGCGGGCGACTCCGTCCCGGCCGACTGCCGCGTGCTCGAGAGCGCCACGATGAAGATCGAAGAGGCCGCGCTCACCGGCGAGTCCGTGCCCGTAGAGAAGCACGCCAACGTGATCGAGCTCGCTGCGGGCACCGATGACGTGCCGCTCGGCGACCGTAAGAACATGTGCTATATGGGCTCCACCGTCGTGTACGGCCGCGGTCGCGCCGTCGTGGTCGGCACCGGCATGAACACCGAGATGGGCAAGATCGCCGGCGCCCTGGCCGAGGCCAAGGAAGAGCTCACGCCGCTGCAGGTGAAGCTCGCCGAGCTCAGCCGCATCCTTACCATTATGGTTATCGTCATCTGCGTCGTCATCTTTGGCGTTGATATCATCCGCCACGGCGTGGGCAACGTTCTTACCGACCCGACTGCCCTGCTCGACACCTTTATGGTTGCCGTCTCGCTCGCCGTCGCCGCCATCCCCGAGGGCCTGGTTGCCGTCGTGACCATCGTCCTCTCGCTTGGCGTGACCAAGATGGCCAAGCGCCAGGCGATTATCCGCAAGCTCTCTGCTGTCGAGACCCTTGGCTGCACACAGACCATCTGCTCCGACAAGACCGGTACCCTTACCCAGAACAAGATGACCGTCGTCAAGCACGAGCTCGCTGCGCCCAAGGAGAAGTTCCTGGCCGGCATGGCGCTGTGCTCCGATGCTCAGTGGGACGAGGAGCTGGGCGAGGCCGTGGGTGAGCCGACTGAGTGTGCGCTCGTCAACGATGCCGGCAAGGCGGGCCTCACTGGCCTGACTGCCGAGCACCCGCGCGTGGGCGAGGCCCCGTTTGACTCGGGCCGCAAGATGATGTCCGTGGTCGTCGAGACCCTTGACGGCGAGTATGAGCAGTACACCAAGGGCGCGCCCGACGTGGTGATCGGCCTGTGCACCCATATCTACGAGGGCGATAAGGTCGTCCCCCTGACCGAGGAGCGCCGTGCCGAGCTCGTGGCCGCCAACAAGGCCATGGCCGACGAGGCCCTGCGCGTGCTGGCGCTGGCAAGCCGCACCTACACCGAGGTCCCGAGCGACTGCAGCCCCGCTGCGCTCGAGCACGACCTGGTCTTCTGCGGCCTGTCCGGCATGATCGACCCTGTCCGCCCCGAGGTCGCCGACGCCATCCGCGAGGCCCACGATGCCGGTATTCGCACCGTCATGATCACGGGTGACCATATCGACACCGCCGTGGCCATCGCCAAGCAGCTGGGCATCGTCGCCGATCGCAGCCAGGCCATCACCGGCGCGGACCTCGATCGCATGAGCGACGAGGAACTCGACGCG
Source organism: Collinsella sp. AM15-2 (assembly GCF_003471985.1). NCBI lineage: Bacteria > Bacillati > Actinomycetota > Coriobacteriia > Coriobacteriales > Coriobacteriaceae > Collinsella > Collinsella sp. AM15-2. The sequence continues at coordinate 36,537 of NZ_QRKO01000010.1, forward strand.
CACATCGAGGACTACGGCGTGTACGCCCGCGTCCAGCCCGAGCACAAGACACGCATCGTCGAGGCTTGGAAGTCGCGCGACCAGATCGTGGCCATGACGGGCGATGGCGTCAACGACGCCCCGTCCATCAAGCGCGCCGACATTGGCGTTGGTATGGGCATCACCGGTACCGACGTCACCAAGAACGTCGCCGACATGGTACTTGCCGATGACAACTTCGCTACCATCATCGGCGCCTGCGAAGAGGGTCGTCGCATCTACGACAACATCCGCAAGGTCATCCAGTTCCTGCTTTCGGCCAACCTTGCCGAGGTGTTCTCGGTGTTTATCGCCACGCTCATCGGCTTTACCATCTTCCAGCCGGTGCAGCTGCTGTGGGTGAACCTGGTCACCGACTGCTTCCCCGCGCTTGCGCTGGGCATGGAGGATGCCGAGGGCGACATCATGAAGCGCAAGCCGCGCAACGCCAAGGACGGTGTCTTTGCCGGACATATGGGTCTGGACTGCGTGGTCCAGGGCCTAATCATCACCGCGCTGGTGCTGGCGAGCTTCTTTGTGGGCGTGTACTTTGACATGGGCTACATCCACATCGCCGATATGATCGCCGGCAATGCCGACGAGGAAGGCGTGATGATGGCGTTCATCACGCTCAACATGGTCGAGATTTTCCACTGCTTCAATATGCGCAGCCGTCGTGCGTCGCTGTTCACCATGAAGAAGCAGAACAAGTGGCTGTGGGCTTCCGCCGCGCTGGCACTGGTGCTGACGGTGATCGTGACCGTGCAGCCGACGCTTGCCGAGATGTTCTTTGGCCCCGTGACGCTTGAGCTCAAGGGCGTTGTCGCTGCCCTGGGCCTGGCCTTCCTGATCATCCCGCTGATGGAGATCTACAAGGCGATCATGCGCGCGGTCGAGAAGGAGTAAGTTAACCTGTCCGGGCCCGCCCCTGCGTGTTTTCTTCTTCGCTGGTCCTCGCGCTTCGCGCTGCGGGATCGCTCAGAAGAAAACACTCCCAGGGTGGGCCCTACGGTATCCTTACTGGCTTTTCTCCCGCGCGGATGAAAAAGGGCTGAGGGAAAGAAGGTGAGCGGCCGAGCAATTGCTCGGCCGCTCGTTTTGAATAAAGGATGTGCCCTTTGGAAACCCCTCTCGGCGGGCGGGCCCTGCGGTGACGTTGCTGACTTTTCTCCCGTGTGGATGATAAAGGCTGAGGGAAAGTGTGTGAGTCGGTCGAGCATTTGCTCGACCGACTCTTTTTTTGTGGGAAAATACCTGCTCAGTTGTGATTTTTGGTGCTGGGAGGCGTTTGTGGCTAAGGCTAAGGCTAAGGCGAAGAAAAAGACGACGGGGGCGCGGGCTAAGCGTGATCGTCGTCGGAAGCTCGCGACCGAACCCCCTGCATCTGCTGAGGAGTTGCTGGCGAGTGTACCGGGGCTTGACGCGCTGCAGGATGTTCCGGCGTTTGATGACCTGCCGGTCGATGAAGCTCAGCAGGCTGCCTTTGATGATTTCTGCGCACATGCCGAGGAGCCCGAGCAGATGCAGCTTGGCGCCGTGGTGCGCTTGGATCGTGGGTTTCCGCTGGTGGCGACTGCCGACGATACCTTCCGCGCCGAGCATGCCGTGGGATTTGCCAAGTCGCGCGGTGGGGACGAGGTCCTGCTGCCTGCCGTGGGCGATCGTGTGGCGGTGCGCCGCGCTCCCGGGCACGATATGGGCGTGATTGAATGCGTGCTGCCGCGCCGTACGAGCTTTGAGCGTTGGCGCGGCCGTGCCCGCGGAGAGCGCCAGGTGCTCTGCTCCAACGTGGATAGCGTGCTAATCGTGCAGGCGCTCGGTGCCGGCGAGGTGCTGCTCGACCGTGTGGCGCGTTCGCTGGTATTGGCGCTCGACTGCGATGCCGAGCCGGTGGTGGTACTCACCAAAGCTGACCGCTGCGATGCCGAGGAACTCGAGCGCGATCTGGACCGCGTGCGCCGCCTGGTGGGTCCGGACGTGCGCGTGATCGTGACGTCTTCTGCCGAGGGCCGCGGTCTGGACGAGGTCCGTGCCTGCGTGCCTGCCGGGAGCTGCGCCATGATTCTGGGCGAGTCGGGTGCCGGCAAGTCGACGCTGCTCAATGCACTGCTGGGCCACGATACGTTGGCGACCGGCGGTGTGCGCGAACGCGACGACCAGGGCCGTCACACTACCGTCGCGCGCGTGATGGTGGCGCTGCCGGGCGACGCCGGCGTGATCGCCGATGCCCCGGGTCTGCGCAGTTTGCCGCTCGTGGGTCACGAGCGGGGTCTGGCACGCGCCTTCCCCGAGATTGTCGAGGCATCGCGTGCGTGCCGGTTTGGCGACTGCACGCATACCCACGAACCGGGTTGCGCCGTTCGCGAGGCCGAGGACGCCGGGCAGATCGACAGCCTGCGTCTGGAAACTTTCCAAAATCTGGCGTCATCCATGCGCGTGAGCGCTCAAATGCTCGATCCCGATGTCCATCTGTAATTGATTTTTCCTATGACAGCCGTCTCCCAACTGTTCGGGAGACGGCTTTTTTGCTGCGGAAAAGCCTCGAAACATGCAGTTTGCTGACGTGCTGACCAAAACCTTGCCACGAGCTTGACGGGCTGGTCAGCTTTTGGTCAGCGATTGGTTTGACATCGAAAACCAAGATTGCGATTGCGCCGCTTTGCACTCTGGCCGCCCAGACAATGGTGGTACGGGCATTCGCCCGGCACTGCCATGAGAGGAGCGGCCGTGAACAAGAGCAAGCGCATCGCCATCAGTCTGGTCGCGGGCGTGCTCGCTGCTCTGCTCTGCATGGTTTACGGCTCGTCGATCCGCTCGCAAGCCGAACAGGTCCAGGCTGAGACCTTGGCCAAGTACGGTGGCGATCGCGTCGAGGTATGCGTCGCGGCGCGCGATATCGATGTGGGTGAGACCCTCGATGAGACCAATGTCATAACCCAGGAGTGGCTGACGAGTCTGCTGCCGCGTGACGCGGCGACCGAGCTACGCCAGGTGCGCGGCGACGTGACGACTTCGCGTATTCCCAAAAACGCCGTGATCTGCAATGTCTACACCAAGGCCGAGAGCCACATGCTCGAGGTACCTAAGGGCAAGGTCGCCGTTTCGGTGGCGGTCGATGCCGAGCGCTCGGTCGGCGGTGCTGCGGGCGTGGGCAGCTACGTGGACGTGTACGTGCAAAAAGACGGCGTAACCGATCGGCTGTGCGGCGCGTACGTGATCGATACCAGCGAAGATGCCGGCACCACGCGTGAAGGCAAGATCGAGTGGGTGACGCTGGCGGCAGACCCCGAAGATGTCAAGGAATTGCTGGGAGCCTCGGGAAAGGGAACGGTCAGCTTGACGATTCCCGCCACGGTGCGCGGCAAAAAGAGCGGAGGCGACGAGTGATGAAGGCGATCTGGCTTGCGTGCTGCGCATGCGGCGATTACGGGCTGCTACAGCAGGAAGTCGAGGGTCGCGATGTGGGCGCGCAGGTGCTTCGCGTGGGCGACCTGGACGGGCTGGTATCCATGGCGCGGGCGTTTCCGTCGCGTCGCGGTGCCGCCATCATCGCGGCGTCTCTGTTCGATACCGAAGACGTGCGGAAGACCGTTGCGCGCCTGACGGCCGAGGGCCGCGTGAGTCGTGTCGTCGTGTTGATCGAGACACTCGACCCGTCGGATATCGAAGGGCTGTTTCGCGCGGGGGCGACCGAGGTCATCGCTGCGCACAGTTTGTGCGGCAACGGGCGCGCGGGTGAGGGAACGGTTGATTCCGATTGGCGCATGACGATTGAGCCCGATGCTTTTGTTGATAGGGAACCCGGGGCGCCTCGCGCTACAAGAGGCCCGCGTGTTGATGAATATGGAAAAGCGGAAGCCGAGCATGGTCGGCGCCCCCGGGACCCCCTTGCATACGATGACGCTGGAGGGCCGGTGCCGTATGGCGATGACGTTCTGGCTGAAGATATGGGATACGTGCACGGCGTAAATCTGGCCGATGAGCTCGACGAGGTCGAGGGTTTTGCCGGGGCTGGCGAGCCGTGTGCCGCTGCGTCTTTGGCTTCGGAACCGCAGCCCGGGCAGCCTGCCATGCCGGCTTGGGCTCAGCACGTGACCGCGGCGGGGGAGACGGGGATGTTATCGCCCGCGTCCGTGTCGCCGGTTCCTGCGCCGTCAGCCCCCGCGCTGCCGGCGGACGCTTCGATTCCCTCGCGTCGGGCACCGGTTGTCTGCGCCGTTTCGGGTTCGGGCGGTTGCGGCAAGTCGACGATCGTTGCCACTATGGCGCATGCGGCGTCGTTGCTGGGTTTGCGTGCCGCTGTGCTCGACTTGGACCTCATGTTTGGAAACCTATACGATCTGCTGGGTGTCGATGCCCCGCACGATATGGCGACGCTTATCGAGCCGTCGGCGGCGGGCGCACTTGCCGAGCCGGATATCGTGGCCGCATCGATGCGTGTCGCCCCGGGCGTCACGCTCTGGGGACCTGTCGCGGCCCCCGAGAAGGCCGAGCTCATGGCACGTCCGGTGGAGCTATTGCTCGATGTTTTGCGTCGCGAATCCGACGTGGTCTTTGTCGACACCTCGGTCTTTTGGGGTGATGCCGTGGCCGCCGCTGTGGCGGCGAGCGACCGTTGCCTGGTCGTAGGCGATGCGGCAGTATCGTCCGCGACATCCGCTTCGCGCGTCATTGAGCTGGCGAGCCGTGTGGGCGTGCCGCGCACACGCATGAGCGCCGTGTTCAACCGGTTTGGTGCGCGCGGTGCCGACGAGGACGTCGCCATGCGCTTCGAGATTGCCTGCGCACTGAGCTCCAAGATCCGCATTGCCGATGGCGGTCAGGACTTGGCCGCGCTCATGGCATTCGGTCGCGCCGACGAGGCAGTGGGTCAGACGAGCGCTTTTGCGACCAGCGTGCGCGAAGCCACGCGCGAGATGCTCGTGGAGCTGGGCTGCGCCGTCGGTCCTTGGAGCGATATGGTCGCCGACCGCGCGACCCGCACCGAGCGCCCACGCATTCGTCTTCCCTGGTCGCGTGAGGGTGATTCGCGATGAGTCTGCAGACGAGGATTAAAGCCGCTGGCGCGGCCGCCGCGGCTGCCCCCGTTGATGCGGGGCGCCACCGTGCCGTTAAACGCCGCACCAAGCGTGCGGTGATGGACCGTATGGGCTACGACGAGGTGGCGCGCATCAGTGCCTACGTCGACCCGGCCCTTGCCCGCTCTGAGCTGCGTCCGGCGGTGGAGGCGGCGCTCAACGTGGAAGAGCCGACCGACTTGGCGACGCCTGAGCGTGAGACCATCATCGACGAGATCCTAGATGACGTGGTGGGCCTGGGACCGCTGCAGCCGCTCATCGAGGACGACACCGTTACCGAAATCATGATCAACGGCTGTCGCTCTGCCTTTTTTGAGCGCAGTGGCGTTTTGTATCCCATCGAGCACGCGTTTGAGGACGACGAACAGATCCGTGTGCTCATCGACCGTATCATCTCGCCGCTCGGCCGTCGTATCGATGAGCGTAGCCCCATCGTCAACGCCCGCCTCAAGACGGGTTATCGCGTCAACGCGGTGATTCCACCCGTGGCGATCGACGGGCCAATCCTCACTATCCGTAAGTTCTCGGACCGTATCTGTTCGCTGGACGAGCTTGTGGGGTTGGGGTCACTGCCGCTTTGGTATGCGCAGCTGCTGTCGTGCGCGGTGTCGTTGCGGCAGGACTTGGCGGTTGCGGGAGGCACGGGGTCGGGCAAGACCACGCTGCTCAACGCGCTGTCGTGCGAGATTTCCACCGGCGAGCGCATCGTGACGATCGAGGATTCCGCCGAGCTCAAGTTTGCACATCACCCACACGTCGTTCGTCTGGAGGCGCGTGAGGCGTCAATCGAGGGCGAGGGTGCGGTGACGATTCGCGACCTGGTGACCAATGCTCTGCGTATGCGCCCCGACCGCATCGTCGTGGGCGAGGTGCGCGGTGCCGAGTGCTGCGACATGCTGCAGGCCATGAACACGGGCCATGACGGCTCGCTCACCACGCTCCATGCGGGTACCGAGCAGGAGACCGTGGTTCGCCTGACGCTGCTTGCGCGCTACGGCATCGATTTGCCGAGTGAGCTTATCGAAGAGCAGATCGCCATGGCGCTCGACGGCATCGTGATGTCCGAGCGCCATGCAGATGGCAGGCGCTTTGTGGCCTCATATTCTGGGGTTCACCGCGGCGCGTCGGGTGGTGTTGAGCTCGAACGCTACGTGACGTTCGATGCCGCCGAACGTACCTGGACGCTCGACCGCGAGCCGCCGTTTATTGCGGAGGGCTTGCGGTCGGGAACGCTCACGCAAGAGGAGGTGGACGAATGGAGATCGCTATGCCCCTCGTCGTAGGGGGTTTGGCGGGGCTTTCTGTCGCGACGGCGTGTGGGGCAGAACCTCGTGTGCCGCGGATGCCGCTGGCGGAGCTGGCGCGCCAGACGCTCGAATCGATGGCGGAGAAGCTGCCGCGTGAGTTGACGGAAAACGACCTGCTGACAAAGATTGCCCGCTCGTGGGCGTCGCTGATCCCCGCAGATCGCCTTGGGCTTGCTATTGAGGATAACCCGGCTCGTCTGGCATTTCTGCTGCTGTCGAGCGGTATCTGCAGCGTTTTGCTGGCCGTTGCGTCGTTGTCGCCCACCGGCTTTGTCTTGGGGCTGGTGGCGCCGTTTGGCGTGGGTGCCGCGCGTGACACCTTCGATCGCCGACGCGAACAGCATGATGTGGAAGAGGCCATGCCCGAGGCGTTCACGGCGTTATCCATGTCGCTTGCCTCGGGGCATTCGCTGGCACAGGGCATGCGCTTTGTGGGCGCCCATGCGCAAGAGCCGGTGCATACCGAGTTTTTGCGGGTGGCGGCGGCAATCGATTGCGGTATCTCGGCGACCGACGCACTCGATGACCTACTCGTTCGCATCGATGCCCCCGGCCTTTCGCTTGTCACCTTGGCGCTCAAAGTATCGCAGCGTACCGGGGCTCCGCTTGCCGGCTTGCTGTCCGAGGCGTCGAGCATGGTGGGTGAGCGCATTGAGCTCAAACGCCGTCTGGACGTTAAGACGTCACAGGCGCGTATGTCGGCACACATGGTCGCGGCGATGCCGGCGGGCATGTGCGCGGTACTGGCTTTGCTTTCGGCAGACTTTCGCCGCGGTCTTGCGACGCCGGCTGGTGCGGGCGCCGTGGTGCTGGGACTTGCCCTCAACGTCGTTGCCCTGGTAGTTATCCGGCGCATTATGCGGGTGGAGTTATGAGCGCCCTGGTCGGGGTCGCGGCTTGTCTGTGTGCCCTGAGCGTATTTGCCGCGACAGGTCTGGAGCGTGCGGATGCTCGCAAGATTGCAGAGACGTGCAAGCGTGAGGCGGTACTGGTCATTGCTGCGGGCTGCTCGGTGGTCGATGCTCTGACCGCGCGAGTGAAGGGCGCGGTTGGAGCGGGCGGCCCGGCGCGAGTGTCGCTCGGCGAAGTGTCCGAGATGATCGATGTTGTGCGCTTGGGTCTTTCGGCCGGTCTTTCGTTTGATGCGGCGCTTGAGATTTTCTGCGCCAACCGCCGGTCAGTGCTGGCTCTTCGCCTTGAGCGCGCCTGCATGGCGTGGCAGGTGGGCGTGGGCACGCGTGAGGACGAGTTGTTGGCCGCCGCGCGCGACCTGGACGTGCGAGCGCTCGAGACCTTTGCCATCACGGTGGGGCAGGCGCTCGCCCTGGGTGCCCCACTTGCCGAGACGCTGGCCGCTCAAAGTCGCGAGATCCGTGCGGCTCATCGCGCCGCGGTCGAGCGCGAGATCGAGCGTGCGCCCGTCAAGCTGCTGATTCCCACCGGCACGCTCATCTTGCCGGCGTTGCTTCTGTCCATATTGGGCCCGCTGCTGGGAGCAGGCGGGATGATGTAGGGAGGAATACATGAACACGATGACTGACGCTGCTGGCAAGGTCCAGGGCTGGGCGTTTTGCCGGGCGGCACATGTTCGTCAGCGCGCCAAGGAACTATTGCAGGAGGAGAGTGCACAGGGTACCACCGAGTATGCCATCTTGGTCGGCGTGCTCGTGGTGATCGCGATTATCGCCATCATCGCATTTAAGGGCAAGGTCCAAGATCTATGGAACGCTATCAGCGAGGGCATCAACAGCCTGTAGAGGGCGAGCGTCCCATCGGGGTGCTGCTGGTGTTTGCTTGCCTGACCGTGGCGATAGCGGCGGTGCTTTGGGGGCTTAACGCCGCGCGGCAGCAGCGTCCTGGGACCGCCTCCGATTTGGGCTCAGATTCGGCGGTGGCGTCTCAAAAAGATGAGATGCGAGATGCGGACGATTCGGATGTCGCTGTCACGGCGCAAACCTTTCTGCGGACGCTCGACAAGCGGTCTGGCACTGCGACGGATTCGCCTGAGGGCAACGCGATTGCGGTCCGGCTTGCATGGTCCGAGGACCGACCGATGACCGAAGCGGCGGCGGATATGCTGCGTGCCTATCGCGAGGTACCCACGGCGCAACTTGCTCTGAGCGGCTATCTCGACATCAAGGGAAACGTGTGGGGCGCCATCGTGCGCGACGAACGCGGCTGGGTCGATATGGTGACAATTGCCGCGGATGCTGGCGATGCTTCGTGTCGTCTGCGCGCCGTGCTCCTGAGCCCGCAGGCAACGGACTCAAAGGAGGGATCGTGAAATGCATGATGTCCTGCGTGAGGAATCTGCCCAGGCGACGGTCGAATACGCCATCGTCACGGTGGCGCTGTTATCGATCGTGCTGGCGATCGCGGGACTTTGGCCTGCCGGCACCGATGGGCGCTTGGCGGCGCTGGTTGAGCGGGCGGCATCCCATGGCGTTGCCTCGACGTCGGTTATCGACGCCGCTGCGGCCGCTAAGGACATCGCGTTGTATTGATGCCGCGCGCGAGGACCGGGCGCAGTCTACGGTCGAGGCCGCTTTTTTGCTGCCGACGTTTCTGACACTCATCCTTCTCGCGCTGCAACCGGTGTGCCTGCTCTATACGCGCGCGGTCATGGAGTCTGCCGCCGCCGAGACCGCGCGGCTCATGACCACGACGACGGCGGAGGACGACGATCTTAAGGAGTTCACCCGCCGCCGACTTGCCGCAGTGCCCAACGTTTCGATCTTTCATGCCGGCGGGCCGTTGTCGTGGGATATCGAGCTTGGCCGGGCCGGTGCGGGTGGCGTCTCGTCCGTGTCCGTTTCCGGCGAGGTCAAGCCGTTGCCTGTGATCGGTGCGTTTGCGCAGGCTATGGGTGGTACCGCCGAGGGCGGCTACGTTGAGCTCAAGGTCGATGTCTCGTATCAATCGCGTCCCGAATGGCTGGAGGGAGATTATGATTCGTGGATTGCTGCATGGGATTAGGCGCTGCCTGTTGCGGGTGACGCAAGGGTTTGCGGCCCGCCGTCGACCAGGCGCTCTCCGCAAACGAGGCGGCTTTATGGGTCGAGCCGGTGTCGATCTGTTTATCGAAGACGGCGCCTATACCACGCTTTCTTCTGCCGTGGTCATCCTAGTGGTGCTCACATTGTTGTTTTCGTCGACCGCGGCGATATGGAGCATGTCGCGTGCCGGGGATACTCAGGTGGCGGCTGATAGTGGCGCGCTGGCGGGTGCCAACGTAGTGTCGTCCTATCACACGGCTGCCACGGTGGTTGATGCGAGCATCTTGAGTCTGGGGCTGGCGGGGTTTGCCACGATCGGGACGGGCCTGGTCGCCATCCTCATCCCGGGTGCCGAGCCGGTTGCCGGCAATATGGTCGACACCGGGATTGAGATCATTAAAACGCGCAACAAGTTTGCCAAAAGCGCATCGGAAGGCTTACAGAAAATCGAGACGGCTCTGCCGTATCTGATCGCCGCGCGTGCCACGCAGGCGGTGTCGGCGCAGGATACCGATAGTGTGACCTATACCGGTACGGCGCTTGCCGTGCCCAGGACATCCGAGTCTGACTTCGCTGCGCTCGAGGGGTCCGAGATCTCGACCGATGCCATTAAAGACACATCAGATGATTTAGAGTGTGCGGCCGAGGAGCTGCGGAAGGCTTCTGAGGACACGGCGAAGGCTAAAGAGCGTGCTTGGCTGGCGGATTGTGGTGGGTCTGACAAGGGCTCGGTCGGCAGCTGTTCTTGCATGTGGGAGCGTGCGAAAAGCCTAACGGATCTCTCCGGTGTTCAAAATCCGCATTACTCATCGAGCGTTACGTGGGAGCCTCAAGTTGCCCTTGATCGCGCGAAGGACTACTACCATTGGCGTCTGACAAATGAGAAGCCCCAGGGCTCGAGTGTCGAGATGAAGGCAGAGTCTGCGGCGCGTAAGGCGTTTTATACCTATGCGAACGCGGAGGTCGATCGGGCATATATAACCGAGAACGGAGACAGGGTTTCCTCCTATATTCCGCTGCTGCCGCGCAACTCTGATGAGGTTCGGGCGACGGAACTCTATACCGATGCGGTGTGGCCGACGAGCGTGAACGATGACAAGGCGTATCTGCATTACGGGACGACCTGCCCTAACTATAAGAAAGGGACGCCGAGCGGATTTGCTTCGGTTGCCGATTACGATGGACAGGATAAATGCAGCAAATGCCATTTTGGCGTTTTGTCGCTTGGTGCTGTTGCGGCGCCTTCAACCTCTATCGAAAACGGCTTCGAGTATCACTTTGACAAGTTTAAAGACGCCCTGGAGGACTACGTCGACTGTCGCAACAAGGAGCTCGAGCTCGAGCGTCAGACCGAGGACGAAGCCGACCGTGCGGGCAATGCGTTCGATACCGCCATCAAAGAACTTTCCGGTGAGCGTCCGCGTATCGCTCCGCCCGGTCGCAACGGCGTGGTTGCCTTTGCGGTTTCGGGTGCCATCTCGAGCCCCGATGAGCTCAACTCTTCGTTTAACACGGCAGTCAGGCTTGGCGATCGCGGTGCCATCTCTGCCGCGGTGCTGGCGCCCGATGGGGCGACGGCGCAAAACAACGTGCTTTCGCGATTTTTCTCGACATTGAAGGAACGCTCGGGTGGCGTTGCCGGCGTGCTCGATGGCGTCATGGATGTCTGGGGACGGCTGCTTGTGGGATACGGAGACATCCAAGGTTCGGCCGACGAACTTATGGACGAGATGATTAAGGGCCCAGGAGGGGGCAACGGTGCGTTGGACTCCATTGCATCGTGGCTCGGCGATACCGTTTCGGCGTCCGTGGCGGCGCTGGGTTTGGAACCGTGCGACTTGCGCCTGCGAAAGCCGGTGCTGACCGATTCCGCCAACGTCATTAAGAGTCCGGGGTCTGACATTGCCGGTCTCTCTCAAGCGCAAGACAAGCTGCGAAGTATTCCGTTGGGCGTGACCGATCCCAAGGCGCTTTGCGAGGCGTTGGAATATCAAGTCGAACGCACCATCAGCGGTACGGTGTTCACGCTTGCGGAGATTCCTCTGCCCGGCGGCGGCTCCATCCCGCTCACCGTCGATGTCGCCACGCTGGTTGGCGCTCTGGGCGGTGGGTCGTAATGAGTATCCGCATGCGTCTGCGCGAGGAGCACGCCCAAGCGACGGTGGAGATGGCAGTGGTTACGCCCGTTTTGCTGGTGCTGGCACTCATCGTGTACAACGTCATGATCTTTGCCAGTGCTGTCGCGCGCTTCGACCGCGTGGTGCCCGACATCGTGTTGGCGCACGCCGTGGCGTCGGAGGGGGAGGGCGACGAAAGCTCTGTCGATGCCTCGGCGACGGTTCAGACTCAAATTCTGAATGCCATGGAAGGCTATGGCTTGCAGATCGAAGTGTCGAGCGAGCAAGGCGCGGAGGCATCGGATGGTGGCCTGCTCTCCCTATCCGGTACGTTTAGGACCTACACCTGCACCATGCACTATGAGCCGTGGCCGACTTCTCTCAGCATCGCTGGCGTTCCGCTGGGGGCGCCGACAACGTTGTCGCACGAGCGCGCGGTGACGGTCGATCCATGGCGTCCGGGGGTGGTCATGTGACCGCGGTCTCGTCCTACATCGCGTACGCGCGGGCGCTCAACAGGCTGGGTTGGACGCCGGCCGAGTTTGTGGTGGCGGAGTCGTTTGCCGTGCGCCTGCGCGGCATGCTGGGACGGTGTCCGGTTGCCGCCAACGGTCTGCCGCTCGTCATGGCGTTTCCACGCTGCTCTTCGGTCCATACGTGTTTTATGGCCTATCCCATCGACATCGCCTTCATCGATCGCGACGGCAATATCCTCGCGCGCTACGAAAGCGTTCGTCCTTGGCGCACGTGCTCCTGCCCCGGCGCCTGGGCCGTACTAGAGCGTCCTTCAATCATTGTTTCGACCCCTGCTCTCCAACGCGTGCCGGCTTAAGAATTGGCGACAGCGGACTTTCGTCATACGAAATTGGGTAAGATGGAGGAGAAGATGCATGGATGTTGAGATCCATCCCAACGCTAAAAAGCACCTGACAGAAAAGCAGGTGCTTAGCGCTTGGCTTGCGGTTACTGAGTGCATTCGTCGCGAGCCGAAGGACGAGCCGCCGAGATGGCTTGCGATTGGATGGCTCCCAGACGGACGAAGCGTGGAGCTTGTCGCGGTCGAGCTTGTCCGTGGGGGCTTATCATTCATGCCTTGTCTCCAGTCCAGAAGAAATTTTGGCAGGAGATTGAACGGGCTCGGCAAAGGGGTCGATGATGGGCAAGACGTATACGGCCGCTAATGGTCAGGTTGTAACGGATGAAATGATTGACGCGTGGTGCGAGTCGTACGAGCGCGGAGAGTTTCCGGATGGCGAACACACCGTTGGTGGGATCGTGCATGGACGGCCCCCACTCTCAGGTGAGGGGACGGCAACGCTGTCGGTCAAGATTCCTCTGGGAATGAAGGAGGCCATTCGTCGACGGGCGGCTGCCGAGGGGATGACGCCAAGTGAGTTTGCCCGTGCGGCTCTGAGCGAAAAACTTCTTGCTGCCGGCTGATGCCTCTGACGTGCCGATTTAAAGAACCGAGGCTGTGCTCAAAAACTTTTTTGAAATTCTCGGTTGACCGGAACGCGTCCTTGGTTATACTAATCAAGCCTTGAAACAAGGCACACCTCAAATGGCTGGGTAGCTCAGTTGGTAGAGCAGAGGACTGAAAATCCTCGTGTCAGGGGTTCGATTCCCTTCCCCGCCACCTTGAATTGACTAGGACCTCTGCAAAGGGGTCCTTTTCTTTTATGTAGGGTTCTGCGGAAACTGCGTCCCAGAATAAGGGCTCAGAACGGGACACACTTTCCGGTGCCTGCCTCCGGCGCGCGTACACACCTCGTCGCACCATTCCGAGTCCGTCTGCTCCCAGACATTCCTCCCACTTTCGCGTCACTTTGCAGACCGTTCGGTCGCCTGTCCGCACACGCGGGTATACTCAAAACGATACTTATCCTACGCAATACGATGCGGGTTCGACCTGCATGATCCGAAGGGGGCAGTGATGGAGAGGATACTCGGCGTTAATCTCTCTGGCTGGTTTATTCCCGAGCCTTGGGTGACCCCGTCGCTGTACGCGGCGACCGGTGCATCCAACGCGGCCGAGCTACAGGAGGCCATGGGTACCGCCGCCTATAACGAGCGCATGCGCCGCCATTACGAGACGTTTGTGAGCGAGGACGATTTTCGTCGCATGGCGCAGATCGGTCTCAATGCCGTGCGTCTGCCGGTGCCTTGGTATGCCTTTGGCTCACAGGAGTCCGATGCCTCCTACATATCGGTTGTCGATTACATCGACCGCGCGATTGAGTGGGCTGCCAAGTACGACATCCGCGTGCTGCTCGATCTGGCAACTGTGCCCGGTGGCCAGGGCGATTCCAACGATTCGCCCACCACGCCGGAGGCTGTTGCCGAGTGGCATTCGTCCACCAACGGCCGTCATGTCGCACTCGACGTGCTCGAGCGCTTGGCCGATCGCTATGGCGAGGCCGAGAGCCTGCTGGGCATTGAGCTGCTGGACACGCCGCAGATGAGCGTTCGCAAGAGCCTCTTCACCATGACGGATGGCATTCCCGCTCACTACCTGCGCAATTTCTATCGCGATGCCTACGAGCTCGTCCGTTCGTATATGCCCGAGGATAAGATCGTCGTCTTCTCGTCGTCGGGGCATCCCAGCGAGTGGAAGCATTTTATGCGCGGCGCCAAGTACAAGAACGTCTACATGGACCTTCACCTGTACCATTACCGCGACGAGTATGCGCTCGACATCACGAGCCCCCGCGGGCTGACGACGGCGATTTCGCGTAACAAGCGCGAGCTTAAAGAGGCGATTTCGACTGGGTTCCCCGTGCTGGTGGGCGAATGGTCGGGCGCGGCGATCTTTGCTAACTCGTCGGTTACGCCCGAGGGCCGCAATGCCTACGAGCGCGTGTTTATCGCCAACCAGCTGGCTTCGTTTGCGCCGGCTGCCGGTTGGTTCTTCCAAACGTGGAAGACCGAGAAGCGCATTGCAGCATGGGACGCCCGCGCGGCGCTCGGTACGCTCGAGCGCGGCATGATTGAATAGGTTGATATGACGCAAAACAGCGCCCATACGGGCAAACTCTATGTGGTCGGCACGCCCATCGGCAACCTAGGCGACCTGTCCCCGCGCGTTGGCGAGGCTTTTGCCGCCGCCGATGCCATTTGCTGCGAAGACACGCGTGTGACGTCAAAGCTGCTGATGCACCTGGGTATTTCCAAGCCGCTTGTCCGTTGCGACGAGAATGTGATCGCTAGCCGCGCTGCCGGCCTGGTCGACCGTCTGCTGGCGGGGGAGACCCTCGCCTTTGCCTCGGACGCCGGCATGCCGAGCGTGTCCGATCCCGGCCAGGCGCTGGTCGAGGCGGCGCGTGAGGCCGATGTGCCTGTCGAAGTTATTCCCGGACCCTCTGCTTGCGTCACGGCACTCGTTTCGTCCGGCATTCCCTGCGAGCATTTTTTCTTCGAGGGCTTTTTGGGCCGAAAGCACGGCGACCGTGTGCGCCGTTTGCAGCGCCTTGCCGTGGTGCCCGGCGCACTCATCTTCTACGAGTCTCCACATCGCATCGTGGCGACGCTCGAGGCCGTGGCGGAGGTCTTTCCCCAGCGTGAGCTTGCCGTCTGCCGCGAACTCACCAAGCTGCACGAGGAGGTCTTGCGCGGGCCCGCTGACCAGCTTGCCGAGGAGCTGCGTGCTCGCGGCGAGGTAAAGGGCGAGATTGCGCTGGTCATCGCGCCGCCGAGCGAGGACGAGGAGGCCGGCATCGCGCCGGTTGGCGCTGCGGTAGCGGATCCCGACGATGCCCTGCGCGAGGATATCCGCACCGCGCTCGAGGAGGGGGAGCCCGCCTCTGCGGTGGCCAAGCGCCTGTCTCAGAAGTATTCGCGCCGCAAGCGCGATGTCTATGCCATGGTGCTCGATATGCAATAGATGGAGGATATCCAGCCCTTGCGCTAGAATCATCCCCTGTATGCAACGTTTTTCTGGAGGACAAACCCCATGGATCAAAGCAAGCCTTCGTTCTTTATCACGACGCCCATCTACTACGTCAACGCCGATCCGCACCTGGGCACGGCTTATTCCACCATCATCGCCGACGTTCAGGCTCGCTATCGCCGCTCCGCCGGCTATAACGTCAAGTTCCTGACCGGCATGGACGAGCACGGCGAGAAGGTCGCCGAGGCCGCAGCCAAGCATGGCATGACGCCGCAGGAGTGGACCGACAGCCAGGCTCCGCACTTCAAGGAGCTTTGGAGCAAGCTCGAGATCTCCAACGACGACTTCATCCGCACCACCGAGCCGCGCCAGCATCATGCCGTGCAGTACCTGTGGGAGCGCATGAAGGAGTCCGGCTATCTGTATAAGGGCAGCTACGACGGTTGGTATTGCGTGCCTGACGAGACCTACTTCACCGATACGCAGGTCCAGAAGGGCGACGAGGAGTACGGCAGCGTCGGCCAGCATCTATGCCCCGACTGCCACCGTCCGCTTGAGCGCGTCCAGGAGGAGTCCTACTTCTTTAAGCTTTCCGCCTTCCAGGACAAGCTTCTCAAGCTCTATGACGAGCACCCCGACTTTGTCGAGCCTGCGTTCCGCATGAACGAGGTTCGCAGCTTTGTCGAGGGCGGCCTCAACGACCTTTCCGTGAGTCGCACGAGCTTTGACTGGGGCATCCAGGTTCCGTTTGACGAGGGCCATGTGACCTATGTATGGTTTGACGCGCTGCTCAACTATATGACGGCCGTCGGCTACGGTGTCGACACCGACGAGGCGCGTGCCGAGCTGGCCTATCGCTGGCCCGCGCAGTTCCACATCGTGGGTAAGGACATCATCCGCTTCCACTGCGTCATTTGGCCCGCCATGCTCATGGCCATCGGCGAGGCCCTGCCCGAGCACGTCTTTGCCCACGGCTTCCTGACCGTGCGCAATGCCGAGACCGGCAAGGCCGAGAAGATGTCCAAGAGCCGCGGTAACGCCATCGCTCCGCAGGACGTTATCGACATGCTGGGCGTCGAGGGCTATCGCTACTACTTTATGACCGATGTCGTTCCCGGTACCGACGGCGCCATCAGCTTCGATCGCATGGAGCAGGTCTACAACGCCGACCTGGCCAACAGCTGGGGCAACCTTATCTCGCGTTCGCTCAACATGAGCGGCAAGTACTTTGACGGTTGCGCGCCCGCCAAGCCCGCATCGTTCGATGCGTTCGACAACCCGCTGGCAAAGATCGCCGATGGCCTGGTCGACCGCTACATGGCCAAGATGGACGTGCTCGATTACGGCGGAGCCAAGGATGAGGTCATGGAGCTCATCCACGCCGCCAACCACTACATCGAGGACTCCGAGCCCTGGGCACTTGCCAAGGACGAGGCCAAGGCTGACGAGCTGGCGTTTGTGATCTACAACCTGCTCGAGGCCATCCGCATTGCCGCTCACCTGCTGATGCCGCTCATGCCTCAGACCTCTGCCGAGGCCCTGCGCCGCCTGTCCTGCGAGAACGAGGCCGCGACCGACGACCTCAAGGGCATTTGCGCTTGGGGCCTGCTTGCTGGTGGTCAGCCCGTCGAGAAGGGCGATCCGCTGTTCCCGCGTCTGGCGTAGAGACCGCGCGAGCGCCATATCGGCAATTTGCTGTTTAGCTGTAAGGGCATGGCCGCCACGGTCCATGCCCTTTTGTTTCAAGACGCCGCCATCATGCTAAGGAGGCAACCATGACAACTTCGCCTTTGGCAAACCCCACGGCCACCAGGGAGCTGCTGGAGGAGTTTGGCCTTGCGACCAAGCATCGCCTGGGCCAGAACTTTCTAATCGACAATCATGTGATCGAGCGTATCTGCGAGCTTGCCGAGCTTGCAGGTGACGAGCGCGTACTCGAGGTGGGTCCGGGTTGTGGAACGTTGACACTTGCGTTACTGCAGGAAGCGGCGTGCGTTACGTCCATTGAGGCCGATCCCGAGCTTGAGCCGGTGCTCGATGCCCACGCCGCCGACTATGCCAACTTCCGCTTTATCATGGGCGATGCGCTCAAGGTGACGCCGGAGCAGATTGAGCAGGCCGCCGGTGGTGAACCCACGGTGTTTGTCGCGAATCTGCCCTATAACGTGGCGGCGACGATCATTCTTCAGTTCTTCCAGACGATGCCCGCGCTTAAGCGCGCTGTCGTCATGGTGCAAAAGGAGGTTGCCGATCGCATTGCCGCAGTGCCGGGCAACAAGACCTATGGCGGCTATACGGCAAAGCTCGGCCTGTATGCGCAGGTGACGGGTCGCTTTGAGGTGCCGCCGCGTTGCTTTATGCCGGCGCCGCACGTGGACTCGGCCGTCGTGCGTATCGACCGTGTTGACGGTGTGGTGCCCGAAGAACTCGATCGCGAATTTGTGGCCCGCGTGATTGACGCTGCATTTGCTCAGCGTCGCAAGACCATCCGCAATTCCATGAGCGCCAACGGTTTTGCCAAGGACGTGCTCGATGCCGCCTTTGAGGCTTGCGGTATCGCACCCACCACGCGCGCCGAGACGCTTGATGTTGCCGACTTTGTCCGTCTGGCCCAGGAGCTAATCCATGATGCCTAATGCCGAACGCGTGACGTTTACCAAGAAAAAGAAGACGGTTGCTTGTCCCGTGCCCTTGGCACCGCTTGCTGACACGCATGCGCATCTGCTTTCGTTTTGGGGCAAAGAAGTGCCCGAGACACTCGTGCGCGCCAAAGCCGCGGGCATCGACCTGTTGGTGACGGTCTTCGATCCCATTGCCGATAAGCGCAGCGTGACGGACTATAGCGACTGGCTGACGCGCGAGATTCTGCCGATGCAGGATATCCCGCAGATCAAGTATCTTGCCGGCGTGCATCCGTATGGCGCGCCGGACTATACCGACGACGTTCACGCACAGGTCGTTGCCGCACTCGATGACCCCTTATGCGCCGGTATTGGCGAAATCGGCCTGGACTACCACATGGACTATGATGACGATATCGCGCCGGCACCTCATAACGTGCAGATTGACTGCATGGCGCGCCAGCTCGAGCTTGCCGCGTGCCGTAACGTGCCGGTGGAGTTGCACCTGCGGCACGAGGACTCGGATGGGGAGCGCACCTCGCATATGGATGCGTACAACGTGCTTCGTGAGGTGGGCGTGCCCCAGGCCGGTTGTGTGCTGCACTGCTTTGGCGAGGACCGCGCCACGATGGAGCGCTTTGTGAAGCTGGGCTGCTATATCGCCTATGGTGGTGCGGCCACCTTTAAGCGCAACGACGACGTGCGCGAGGCATTTGCGGCGACCCCGCTCGACCGCATTTTGTTCGAGACGGATTGCCCGTATATGGCTCCGGAGCCCATCCGCGGTCTTGAATGCGAGCCCGCAATGATCTCCATTACGGCAAACGCGCTGGTTAACGACCGTGTCGATCGCACTGGTGAGGACGCCGAAACAATCGCGCAAGCCGCTTGGGAAAATGCCTGCAAACTTTTTCAAAAATAGTTCTTGCGTTCGCGGTGGCGCTCCGTTATTCTAATTCCTGCACGCGGGCGTGGCGGAATTGGCAGACGCGTACGGTTCAGGTCCGTATGGGGGCAACCCCATGAAGGTTCAAGTCCTTTCGCCCGCACCATTGATTGAAAGAGCTCCCAGCAATGGGGGCTTTTTTGTTATGTGCCCATCGCAGGGACTTGAACCTGTGAAGGAGCGAGCGTCAAGAAAACGCGGAGCGTTTTTAGCGAGCTGGCGAGTCCGCCGGCAGGCGGGCGAAGCCGGTGCGGATCCGCGAAGCGGATGCGCGGACGTCCTTTCGCCCGCACCATTGATTGAAAGAGCTCCCAGCAATGGGGGCTTTTTTGTTATGGGCCTCCTGTTGGTGTCACGTGGCTGCTTCGTGCGGGTATCCTAGTGCTAACGTGTGCCTATCAGAGGAGAGACCATGCTGTTGTCCGGTATTATCGCTGCTCTTACGAGCCTTCTACTTCCCATCATCATTTTGTTGCTGCTGCTCCCCAACGCCTGCTATGTCGTTGAACAGCAGCATGCCGTGATCATCGAGCGTCTGGGCAAGTTTAACCGCATCGTCAACGCGGGCTTCCACATGAAGGTGCCCGTGATCGACCGCAAGGCCGCCACGGTGAGTCTGCGCACCATGAAAAACGGCTTCGGCATCGACGTTAAGACCCAAGACAACGTGACCATCGGCCTTGAGGTCTCTGCTCAGTACCACGTGAGCTATGACATGGGCGCCGGCCCGGCAGATTCGGGCATCTACAAGAGCTACTACATGCTGCAGGAGCCCGTCGACCAGATGCGCGATTTCATCACCGATGCCCTGCGATCTTCCATCCCCGTCTATACGCTCGATGAGGTCTTTGCCAAGAAGGATGACATCGCCAAGGACGTTAATGCCACCGTGTCCGAGCAGATGGCTGCCTACGGCTTTACCCTCGTGTCGACACTCATCACCAAGATCGCGCTGCCGACCGAGGTCGAGAACTCCATGAACGACATCAACGCCGCCCAGCGCAAGCGCGCTGCTGCGCAGGAGCTCGCCGAGGCCGACCGCATCAAGCGCGTCACCGAGGCGACCGCCGAGGCCGAGGCGATGGAAAAGGCGGGCGAAGGCATCGCCAACCAGCGCAAGGCCATCGCGCTGGGCATCAAGGATTCGCTCGAGATCATCCAGGAGACGGGAGTCGGTAACGACGAGGCCAACCAGCTGTTCATGTTCACGCAGTGGTCCGAGATGATGACGGAGTTCGCTCGCACGGGTAAAACCTCGACGGTCGTGCTGCCGAGCGATTTCTCACAGTCGGCCTCGATGTTCGAGCAGATGCTGGCCGCCGGCAAAGTTCAAAACGACTCGAAGGAGTAGGTGCGCGTGAAGTACACCGTTGTATGCGTCGGTAAGCTCAAGGAGCGCTTTTGGAAGGACGCGTGCGCTGAGTACACCAAGCGCCTAGGTGCCTATGCCAAGGTGGATATCCGCGAGGTGGCCGATATCGACCCGGCTAAGGCGGGCGGCGTGGATGCCGCGCGCGACAAGGAGGGGGCGGCGATTCTTGCCGCCTTGCCATCTCGAGCGCATGTGATCCTGCTGGCTATCGAGGGCAAGGAGCGCTCGAGCGAGGAGTTTTCGGCGAGGCTCGACGATCTTATGCTGCGAGGTAGTAGCGACATTGCCTTTGTAATCGGCGGTTCGGACGGCGTGAGTGATGAGGTGCGCGCCCGCGCCGACGAGATGCTCAGCTTTGGGCGCATTACCTTGCCGCACAACCTGGCGCGCGTGGTGCTGCTGGAGCAGATCTACCGCGCCTGCAAGATTAGCCGTGGCGAGCCGTATCACAAGTAGGTCGGCAATACGAAACAATAGCGTGGGACAATGACTTTCGTTTTTGAGGAACGCATCTGAGAGGACTGTGTGATATGAAGATCGGATTTGTCGGTTTTGGCAATATGGCGAGTGCTATGGCCGATGGCTGGATTGCCGCCGGCGTGGCCGCGGGCGACATGTGCGCCTGCGCAGGCCGCTACGATGCTTTGGTCGAGCGTTGCGAGGTGCGCGGCATGGTCGCCTGCCACGATGCCGCCGAGGTTGTCGCCGCATCCGATATCGTGGTCGCTGCGGTCAAACCGTACATGATCGAGAAGGTATTCGCCCCGCTCAAGGATGCTCTTGCCAAAAAGGTCGTTCTGTCGGTTGCCTGGACCTGGGACAGTGCCAAGTGGGAGCAGGTCCTGCCGGGCGTCGCGCATATCTCGACGGTGCCCAACACGCCGGTTTCGGTGGGCGAGGGCGTCATCGCCTGCGAGAAGGCTTCGACGCTTAACGACGAGCAGCGTGCTGTGGTGCTCGACCTGCTCGGTAAGCTTGGCGCTGTCGTCGAGCTCGACACAAGCCTGCTGTTTGTGGGCGGCACGGTGGGTGGTTGCGCTCCGGCGTTTGTCGCCATGGCAATCGAGGCCCTGGGCGATGCGGCGGTCAAGCACGGTATCCCGCGTGCGGATGCTTATCGCATTGTGAGCCAGATGGTGCTGGGTACGGCAAAGCTGCAGCTTGCAACTGGCCAGCATCCTGCGGCGATGAAGGATGCCGTATGCTCGCCCGGTGGTGCCACCATCAAGGGCGTCGTTGCGCTCGAGGACGCCGGCATGCGCAGCGCCCTGGTCAAGGCAATCGACGCAACCCTCCAGTAAAACCGACCAAAAAAGGGACAGGTTTATGTTGGCAGGTTTTTCCTGCGGTTTTGTCCTTTTAGCGAAAAGTGCCCCGCAACTGGCTCAATTCCAGTTGCGGGGCACTTGCGTTTGCCCAGATAAAACCGACCAAAATAAACCTGTCCCTTTTTGGCAGGTTAGTCCCAGAAGCTGTCTTCTTCGTCCTCGGACTTGGGGCCGCGGTCGACATACATCTTATGGGTGCGCTTCTCCATTACAAAGGCAATAATCGCAAACAGCAGGATGCCGCCGGCGAAAAGGATGGCAAAACCGGTGCGGGTGCCAAACAAAAAGGAAAAAACTGCGTCCATTGGGTGCCTTCTTGCGTAGTTGAGTTGGGTCGTAAACGCTCATAAGTATATACTTGCCCATACATGTACAAGGTTGCAACCTAAATGGAATGTATATCGCCGGAGGATCTAATGCTTGATATCAAGTTTGTTCGCGAGAACCCCGATGCCATCGATGTCGCCATGGCTAACCGCCAGACGTCTTGGGATCGCGAGAAGTTCTTTGAGCTCGACGACGAGCGTCGTGCCGTCATCACCGAGGTCGAGGAACTTCAAGCCACGCGCAATGCCGAGTCCAAGAAGATCGGCGCCCTGATGAAGGAGGGCAAGAAGGACGAGGCCGAGGCCGCCAAAGAGGCCGTGCGCGCCGTCAACGAGAAAATTGACGGTCTGGCCGAGCGCCGCACCGCCCTCGAGCAGGAGCAGTACGACTTCATGGCTCACCTGCCCAACATTCCTTGCGAGGCCACGCCGTACGGCAAGGACGAGGACGAGAACATCGAACGCCGTCGTTGGGGCACCCCGCGCGAGTTCGACTTCGACTTTAAGCCGCACTGGGATCTGGGCACCGACCTCGACATCCTTGACTTCGAGCGCGGCAACAAGCTCTCCGGCAGCCGCTTCACCGTTCTCGGTGGCGCCGGCGCCCGTCTTGAGCGCGCCCTCATCAACTTCTTCCTCGATACGCACACCAGCCGTGGTTTTAAGGAGTGGTGGCCGCCCATCGTCGTCAAGCGTCAGACCATGTTCGGCACGGGCCAGCTGCCCAAGTTCGAGGACGACGCCTATCACGTCTCGGGCGACAACTTCCTGATCCCCACCGCCGAGGTCGTGCTCACCAACCTGCACGCCGGTGAGGTCCTCGACGCCGATACCCTGCCGCGCCGCTACACCGCCTTCACCCCCTGCTTCCGCGAGGAGGCCGGCTCCGCTGGTCGCGATACCCGCGGCATCATTCGCCAGCACGAGTTCGACAAGGTCGAGATGGTCAAGTTTGCCAAGCCGGAGGAGTCCGACAAGGAGCTCGAGAGCATGACCGCCGAGGCCGAGTTCCTGCTGCAGCAGCTGGGTCTTCCGTATCGCGTGATTAGCCTGTGCACCGGCGACCTGGGCTTCTCTGCCCGTCAGACCTACGACGTCGAGGTCTGGCTGCCGAGCTACAACGCCTACAAGGAGATCAGCTCCTGCTCCAACTGCGGTGACTTCCAGGCCCGTCGCGCCAACATCAAGTATCGCGACCCCGAGAACTTCAAGGGTTCGCGCTATCTGCACACCCTCAACGGTTCCGGTCTGCCGGCTGGCCGTACCATGGCAGCCATTCTGGAGAACTACCAGAACGCTGACGGCACCATCACGATCCCCGCGGTTCTGCGTCCCTACATGGGCGGCCTCGAGAAGATCGAGCCGGTCGCGTAGATTGGCTGCATAAGCGATTTGCTAGGGCACTCCTTTTTGGGGTGCCCTTTTTGTGTGCGGCCATACCATGCTGTGCGGACAGCTCAATAGAAAACACACGAACAACTGTTCTGTATACAGCCATCTACCTGCTATGCTTTTGCTAAATAAGAGCGAGAGAAAGGGGACGCGATGGAGCTGTTTGATGATCGGGTGGTTTTGTTTGAGAGCGACGAGGGCGGGGAGTACCTGCTTGTGACGTGTGAGCCGTCTGGCATGGGTGGCCTGGTGGTTCGACAGACGAGCGAGGGTCCGTTGACCCAATGGTGCTACGAGGAGTCGCCGCATGTGGTTGAGACGTTTGTGGCGCACGAGGGGCTTGTGGCCCTGGAGCATTTCTATGGGGTCCGGACATCTAACCAGGTTGCTCGCATGTTGAGTATCTCGTTTGCCGATTATGATTGTGCCCAGCGGGTGAGATCGCTCCTGAGGGAACTTGATGCTAAGTTTGACGTGATCGAAAAGCCAATCGATCGTACGGGGAACGACGGTATATGCGGAGCAGCATGACAAAACTGCGTTCCACAAAAAAGTTTGAGATTGTGCTTGACTCCAATAAGCTAAAGTGGTTTTATATGTTTTGCGCTGCGGCGTTACCTCAGCTGGATAGAGGGTCTGACTACGAATCAGAACGTCATAGGTTCGAATCCTATACGCCGCACCAATTGAACTTGAAGCCTCCGGCAACGGGGGCTTTTCTTTTTTGGAGACCAGACAGGGATTCGAACCTCGGTCGAGGCGCGAGCGTGAAGCGGACGCGGAGCGTCCGTAGCGAGCGGGCGAGCACGCCGGCAGGCGGGCGAAGCCGGCGCGGATCCGCGGAGCGGATGCGCGGAATCCTATACGCCGCACCAATTGAACTTGAAGCCTCCGGCAACGGGGGCTTTTCTTTTATGGCAACACCGCATGGATTCGAACCTCGGTCGAGGCACGAACAACTTAATTATCACTCCGTAAAATTTTTTCTAATTGTCGCTTGACCCATCGGGGGCTCGCGTGCATAATAATCCGTGCGTTGCGGCGTTACCTCAGCTGGATAGAGGGTCTGACTACGAATCAGAACGTCATAGGTTCGAATCCTATACGCCGCACCAACTGAACTTTAAAGCCTCCGGTAACGGAGGCTTTTCTTATATCGCGATGCGTCGAAGATCGCGCCAAGCCCTCCAAATGATTAAAAATCAAATTCGATAACTTTTTTTGAAAAAATGCTTGACCATTATTCAGTCCCTGTGCATAATAATCAACAAGTTGCGGCGTTACCTCAGCTGGATAGAGGGTCTGACTACGAATCAGAACGTCATAGGTTCGAATCCTATACGCCGCACCATTTGAGATTAAAGCTCCCGGCAACGGGGGCTTTTCTTTTACGTAAACACCGCATTGATCCGAACCTCGGTCGAGGCGCGGGCGTAAAGAAAACGCGGAGCGTTTTTAGCCCGCGGGCGAGCACGCCGGCAGGCGGGCGAAGCCGGTGCGGATCCGCGCAGCGGATGCGCGGAATCCTATACGCCGCACCATTTGAGATTAAAGCTCCCGGCAACGGGGGCTTTTCTTTTACGTAAACACCGCATTGATTCGAACCTCGGTCGAGGCGCTGGCGTAAAGCGGACGATTTCCTGTCGACTCGTGTAAGATTCCGAGTAGATGTCGCGACTTATTCGCGACCACTCCTTCTTCAAGCGACCGATCAGGGTGATACTTCGTGGCAGAGCGTCCGACATACAAGCTCAGGTTTCTCGATCCCAAAAAGCGCTTTCCGGCGATGCCCGAGCAGCCTGCGGGACGCTCATATGGCGTGGTCTGGAAACTCTTTGGCGAGGATCAGCATGAATCTTGTTATGTCGTCGAATTCGTTGGCAAAAGCCATGTGTCGCTTTTGGGCTACGTAAGCGTTTCGGGCGAGGTGTACAAGGTGGACCGCCCCGTCAGCGAGGCTCCGCTGCCCAACGATCCCGACATGGAACTGGTCCTTGACGAGTCGGACTCCGGTATTGGTGAGATTATGGTGAGGGGAGCAAACGGCACAATGCGCGCGTGCGCGCGAACCGTCGGCTCTCCCGAAGGTCCCATGCGCGAGCAGTCCGATCACGAGACATGGAATTCGACCCGCTCCCTTCCTTACGGTGAGTTCATGGCATCGATGTTCCTGCGCTACGTGATATTCGCTGACTCCGAAAATACCATTGCGAGCACGGCGGACGCCGACGGACTCGACGAGGGTATGCAAAACGTTGTCGACAAGATCAAGCTCGTAAAGCTGCCCGAGCCGGTCGAGGTGTTTTTGGGCTTTAACACGACACCGCTACCTGACGCTATCGAGACGCTGCTCTACCGCGTTGACCATGCCGAGAATCCGAGCGGTATCGAGCGCTATGCCGCCGCCCTTATGAGTGAAATTGACTTGCCTCGCTTGCGCACCATCGCCGCTAAGTCCGAGATGAGCCTGGCTCGCATCGATCGCTCAAAGCTTTTCTATCTCAATTTTGATCGCAGCCTGCTGGACCAGGACGAGATTGACATGCTGCTTGCCATCGAGTGCCGTCTTAACCGTCTCTCCGGCATCCTTGAGCACATCGGGGCCGGATTGGTCCCTGCGGCATCCTCGCCGAGCCTTGAGGGCTGCGCGCTCTTTGATGCGTGGCATATCGCCAAGACGACCAACGATGTTCCCCGACTGCTTGATACGGCCTCAAGCGATAACCCGTGGGCCAAACCGGGAACGGTTTCGTGCCAGCCGGGCGGTGAGTGGGATGTGCGTACCCGCTTCGCGCGTATTGTCGAGGCGCTTAACGTGGTCACGCGGCTCGACTATACCTATCGGGCAAACGTTGCCGAGGGGATTATGCTCGTTCGGTTTGGGCAGTCTGTCGTTGATGCCATGCCGCAACGTGAATACGACGCTCAAGATGACGCCTGGCACGAGCTGGACGAGGACACGCGCACGATCTGGGCCGCGGAGCACGATGCGCGCGTGGCGCTCACGCTTGCGGCAGCGTGTTTTGCCGCGGGCACCTGCATCACGCGCTGCTATGTGCAGATTGCTGCTCCCGACAGTGAGCAGGGCGAGTGCGTTGTCGCAACGTATTTCTTTGGGCGCGCGGCCTATCTGGCCGATTGCGTGCCTGTCGCCAAGGATCTTGAGAGCATGGACATGGACGATATGCCGTGCAAGCGTGTGCTTGAGGCGTATGAGTCAACCGCTCCGGAGACGATTGAGCCGGCGGAGGTTCATGCTCGTCCGCGTGATGACCATCGCATGCTGCCGCCGGCGCTGCGCGATCTGCTGCTTGCCGATACGGCTGACGAGCTGGAGGTCATGGAAGAGGACGACGACCCATACGTGGCCCGTGTTGTTGAATTGCGCGAGCAGGCAAAAGTCGACCGTACAGGTGCTTTTGAAGGCTTTTCCCGTCTTGTTGAGGAGTTGGAGGCTAAGTGCGCCGTCGCCGAGCTTTTGGCGACAGGTCCGGTTCAAACGCAGTTTTGCGATAACCAGCTGGTGCGCATGGTGCTACCGGTGTTGGAAGAAGACCGCTCTGTGCGAATCCTTCGTGCGCCCGATGCGCTGTACTTTGCCCAGCACGAGATCTGCAGCTTTTACGCCGAGCAAGAGGACTTTGAACGAGCACTGCCCGAGGTGCGCCATCTTTACGATCTGGCGCGCTCGTCCATGCAGTCGCACTTTGCGCTCATCAACGTGCTTGCGCGTCTGGAGCGCTTTGACGAGATTATCGAGGTGGCGCGCCACGGCCTACGTATTGCCAGCGATCGTTCTGCAATCGGCTACCTGTTCTATCGCTTGGCGTTTGCCTATTGGAATTGCGATCAGCTCGACCTGGCGCTGGCTTGTTACCGTCTGGTGCCGCGCGGCGAGGAGTCGGGCAGCAGCGCGCTGGAAGAAATGCAGGGCCTTATGAACGAGATGGGCGTCAGCGAGCCTCCGACGTTCGAGGAAGCGGTCGAGACCATCCATAAGGCTGGACTAGAGCTGCCGCCAGTGTCCGCCGTGACGAATCAGCTGGCAGATGCCGCTGTGCAACTGGTCGACAACGGTTTCTTTTTCCTGGCGCGCGGTTGTATCTTCCAAATGTGGCGCACCATGGGCAACGACGAGCTCGGCTCCCTCAACCGCTCGCTGGGGTAGGCGAAGCTTTCAAGAAGGAAAGGCTGCTAGGCAATTAGAAAATTTCCTCTTGCTCATCCTTGGCTGTTTGGTTACTATAGAACGGCTGTTACGGAGAGCTGACCGAGAGGCCGAAGGTGCTCGCCTGCTAAGCGAGTATGCCCCAAAAGGGCATCTGGGGTTCGAATCCCCAGCTCTCCGCCAGTATGACTTGAAAGAAGGACTCCGAAAGGGGTCCTTTTTTGTGCGAAGAACGTTGGCTGGGGATTCGAACCCGAGAGGGCACGGGCGTTAAGCAAACGCGAAAGCGTTTGTAGCCCGTGGGCGAAAAGCCGCCAGGCTTTGAAGCCGGAGGGCATGCGCAGCATGCCCGGACATCCCCAGCTCTCCGCCAGTATCAATTGAAAGAAGGGTCCCATCTGGGGCCCTTTTTTGGTGCGGAGAAAGGAGGCTGGGGATTCGAACCTCAAAAAGGGAGGCATCCTTTCGGACGCCTCCCTTCAGTGGGCTTATTATTCTTGCGCACTACACCTCGGGCGCCTTGGCGACGGTCTCGCTTTCTGCCGTGAGCGGGCGGTTGTCGATGCGGCGGCCCAAGCGATCGAGCTTCACGAGTAGCCACTCAATGGGATTCGGCCCTGCGCCTTCCTCGTCGGCAACCAGGTCCATGACGGCGATCTTGGTGCCATCCTGCTTGAGCGTAACGCTGCCCACCTTGTCGCCCACATGCACCGTGCCCGAAAGATCGTCGTAGCTAACCTTTTCGGTCACCTCGCCGGCAAGGGAAAACACGGTCGCTTGCGCCGTAGGATCGGCGAGCGTGGCGTCGATCGTCTTATCCGTCCAGTCGGCTTGGCCAATGCGCGCCATAAGCGGGTTGCCGTTGGCGGTCTTTTCCTGCGTGTTGGCGATTGCGACCGTCACCTTGTGACCGTAGTACCAATTGGCAAGGGTTGCGGTATCGGTAAAGCGCTGGTCGGTGGTGGT
Organism: Collinsella sp. AM15-2; assembly: GCF_003471985.1. Lineage (NCBI taxonomy): Bacteria > Bacillati > Actinomycetota > Coriobacteriia > Coriobacteriales > Coriobacteriaceae > Collinsella > Collinsella sp. AM15-2. The sequence goes on from NZ_QRKO01000010.1 coordinate 65,058, forward strand.
GGAGTTCAAAACGACGGTGTAGATCTCGTCGCCATCGCGGTTGTAGGCACCCGTAAAGCAATAGCCTGCATCATCGGTGGTGCCGGTCTTGCCACCGATGTTGCCATCTTGGCCTAGCAAATAGTTATGCGTGTCCATGGAATGCGAATGGTCGGTGCCGTCGGCGCCCGTGACCTCGATCCAGGAATCTTCGCTCGCTACGACCTCGCGGATCGTGTCGTTTTTCATGGCCTCCTGCATCATCAGCGCTACGTCGTGTGCGGTTGAGTGCATATCGCCAGCCCACTCATCAAAGTCCAGACCATGCGGGTTTTCAAAAAGCGTGCCGGTGCAACCGAGCTTCTTAGCGCGCTCGTTCATGGCTTTCACAAATGTTGCCTCGGCGTCTTTGGTCTTAGGGTCGATCTTCTTGCCCACATATTCGGCGAGCACGATGGCGGCGTCGTTGCCCGAGGGAATCATCAGGCCGCGCAGTGCCTGCTTCACGGTGAGCTCGTCGCCTTCGAGTAGGCCGGCTGTTGAATTGCCCACGGTGGCTGCGGCGTTGCTCACCGTGACCTTCTCGTCCGTCTTGCAATTCTCGACGGTTAGGATTGCGGTCATGACCTTGGTGATCGAGGCAATCTTGACCTGCTCATCGGCGCCGCGGGCATAGTAGACGGTGCCGTCTTTGCCCATGACGAGGGCATTGGTCGCATCGATATCGGGCAGGTTTTCGGCCGTGATGCCGCGCGCATCGGCGGTTTTGCCGCAAACATTGTCGGTCGTGAGTACTTGGGCGCCGGCGACGGTGGGCACGCCAGCGGCAAGGGCGATAGCGCAGACAAAGCCGGCGGCAAGCTGAGCTGAGCGCTTTGCAAAAGAGGTGAGGGACTTCACAGATTTCGCTTTCGACGGGATGGTCTCTTCTGGAACTAGAGTATATCGTTTGCCGGTGTCGGCGATCATCGCGTGCGTGCGTGGCCCACATCCGCGCCCGAACGGGCACAAGGGTGCTTAAGGCCGACTTAATCACCCACGCTTGTTGTGTGTGGCATGCGCCCCCTCGGGCATAATGGAGCGCGAGAGGAGCACGCATGAACGAGCGCATTTTGGTAGTTGATGACGAAAAGGCCATCGCCGACTTGGTTGGTATCTACCTTACAAAAGAAGGCTTTGACGTACAGGTCGCCTATAGCGGGGCCGATGCTGCCAAGGCAATCCTGGAGCAGGAGTTCGATCTGGCACTGTTGGATGTCATGCTGCCCGATATCGATGGCTTTGAGCTACTGCGTACGATCCGTTTCAGCCATACCTATCCCGTGATCATGCTGACGGCGCGCGATGCCCAGCAAGACAAGATCGAGGGCCTTTCGCTTGGCGCGGACGATTACGTGGTTAAGCCGTTCCGTCCGCTGGAGCTCATCGCGCGCGTGCACGCTCAGCTTCGCCGCTACACCAGCTACGGTAGCCGCTCGCAGGCGGCCGAGTCGCCGACCATCCAGCTCGACGGCCTGGAGATCAACCGCGATGCTCGTTCCGTAACGGTGGACGGTGCACCGGTACGCCTCACGCCCATCGAGTATTCCATCTTGCTGTATCTGGTTGAGCATCGCGGCAGCGTGGTAGCCGTGGAGGATCTGTTCCGCGCGGTGTGGAACGAGGATTTTATGCCCGGCTCCAACAATACGGTGATGGTGCACATTCGCCACCTGCGCGAAAAGATTGGCGACGACGCTCAAAAGCCGCGCTTTATCAAAAACGTCTGGGGCGTCGGCTACATAATCGAATAGCGCCTTTGATGGTGGGGAAGTGGATATGACAAAAGACGATAGGCAGGCATTCGAGGTGCCCGATCGACTCTTTGAATACGTACGGGCAGTCGTCGACAACCGCGCGCTTGCGACGGTGCTGCTCTTTTTGCTGAGCCTGCTGCTGATTGGCATCGACAACATCGCCGGAGTCTTAGCGGTGCTGCTTGTCGGCTTTTTGCTGATCGATCGATTTGAAATCGTACGCCGTTGCGTGGTGATTGGCGGTGCCGCGTGGGCCATGACGTTGGCGATTGGCGCCATGGCGCTCGGCGGCATCGAAGGGCCGGTGCTGTTCGATGCCGGCTTTGTATTCAACATGCTTGGCTTTGTGCTGGCGCTTGCCGTGTGCGTTCTGTTCTTTTGCGGCCGCGCCCTGTACTACCATGGCTACGAGCAGGGCGAGCAGCATGCCGATTGTGTGCTGGCCGCTCGTATTCAAGATCGCCTGATCGATCACCCCGACACCTGGGATAACATCGACGGCGACTTCTTGGAGGTCGAGGGCGCCCTTAACCGCGTGCGTGACCGTGAGCGCAAGGTGCAGCAAGCTCTGCGTGACGAGTCGCATCGCAAGGACGATTTGGTCACGTACTTGGCACATGACCTACGCACCCCGCTTGCCAGTGTGGTGGGCTATCTTTCGCTGCTGCAAGAGGCTCCTGAGCTGCCGGTTGAGCAACGTGCGCGCTTTACGGGCGTGGCGCTCGACAAGGCGCACCGGCTCGATGCGCTCATCGAAGAGTTCTTCGATATCACGCGCTTTGACTTCCACGATATCGTGCTCACGCGCGGCTATGTTGATCTGGGGTTGCTGCTGGCTCAGGTGGCTGACGAGTTCTATCCCATCCTCAACGAGCAGCATAAGGAAGCCCAAGTTGATATTCGCGAGGACCTGACGGTGCTCGTGGATGGCGACAAGATGGCCCGCGTGTTCAACAACATCATGAAAAACGCCGTCGCCTATAGCTATGAGGGCTCGACTATCACGATTGAGGCCAGGCGCCAAGACGATGGCGGCGTGCGCGTGCGCTTTATCAATCAGGGCGATCCTATCCCTGCGGCTAAGCTCAAGGTGATCTTTGAGAAGTTCTATCGCCTGGATGCGGCGCGTGCGACCAATCGCGGTGGTGCCGGCCTGGGCCTTGCTATTGCCAAGGAGATCATCGCGGCACACGGCGGTACCGTTGCATGTGAATCGACGCCCGAACACACGATATTCACCATCGAGCTGCCCGCCGCATAGCCAGTGTGCCCTTACAAACACTTGACAATGTGCTCACGTGCGTATGAGCCGCGATTCCTACTATCGATACTGCTGAATTGATATCGACGTGGAGGTATGCGGTATGACGGCTGGTGTGGCTATGGAGCCCACGGAGCTCGAGGAGCTAATGGAGGCGCGAGCCGAGGCTGCGCACGAGCGCGAAGTCGGAGACGCGACGCGCCCCACGGCGCAGGATCTTGCCGCCTCGCCGACGCGCATCGACGTCGAGGGCCTCGACCTGTTCTATGGCGATCACCATGCGCTCAAGGACGTGAATATCAAGATCCGCGACAAGCAGATCACTTCGTTCATCGGGCCTTCGGGCTGCGGAAAGTCCACGTTGCTGCGCTGCTTTAACCGCATGAACGACGGCATCAAGGATTGCCGCATCGAGGGCAAGATTGCGATCGATGGTCAAGATATCCTGGGCGATTACGACATCTGCCGCCTTCGCCAGCGCGTGGGCATGGTGTTCCAACGCCCCAACCCATTTCCCATGAGCATCTACGACAACGTCGCCTACGGTCCTCGCGGTATGGGTGTGCGCGACCGCGTCGTGCTCGATGAGCTGGTCGAGGACTCCCTGCGTCGCGCTGCCCTGTGGGACGAGGTCAAGGACAAGCTCAAAGAGTCAGGCCTGGGTCTTTCGGGTGGACAGCAGCAGCGCCTGTGCATCGCCCGCGCACTTGCCGTGCAGCCCGACATTCTGCTGATGGACGAGCCCACGAGCGCCCTCGATCCCGTGTCGACGTTGGTGGTGGAGCAGCTGGCCTGCGAGCTCAAGGAGACCTGCACGCTGGTGGTCGTGACGCACAACATGCAGCAGGCCGCGCGTATTTCCGATTCGGTTGCGTTCTTTTTGCTGGGTGAGCTGGTGGAGCACGCGCCCACCGCGCAACTCTTCAAGAATCCGTCCGATCCGCGCACCGCGGATTATTTGACGGGGCGTTTTGGCTGACGCTGTCTTTTACAGGTGCCTTTAGGGTTAAGATGCGGTCATATCGGCCGCAAAGGGGTTCAACATGATCTATTACGTCGAGGACGATGACAACATCAGGGATTTGACAGTCTACGCGCTGCGCAAGCAGGGAATCGAGGCCGAGGGCTTTTCGTGTGATGGCGAGTTTAAAGCTGCCGTGGCACGACGGGTGCCCGATGCTGTGCTGCTCGATATCATGCTGCCCGACACCGATGGCTTGGCGATTATGCGTCGCCTGCGTGCCGATCGCCTGACGGCGACGGTGCCCATCATGATGCTTACCGCCAAGGACACCGAACTCGACAAGGTGATGGCGCTCGATGGCGGTGCCGACGATTACCTGACTAAGCCGTTTTCGCTCATGGAGCTTGCGAGCCGCTGCCGCGCACTGCTGCGTCGCGGCGGCATGGTCAAGCAGGCGAGCGATGTGCTCAGCGTGGGCGACATCGTGCTCTCGCCCAGCCATCGCGAGGTGACCGTTGCCGGCGAGCCGCTTAAGCTCACCCTGCGCGAGTTCGACCTGCTCGAGTACCTCATGCGCAAGCCCGGCGTGGTCTTTACCCGCGAGTCGTTGCTGCAGAGCGTGTGGGGCTGGGACTTCGACGGCGGTTCGCGCACCGTCGACGTGCATGTGCAGACGCTTCGCCAAAAACTGGGCGAGCATGCCAGCGCCATCGAGACCGTGCGCGGCGTGGGTTACCGCTTGGCCGAGCCTTCTGCCGGTGATGGTGCCGAAGGCGACGACACCGCGGCCACCGCATCGGAGGAGTAACCCGTGGTCTTCGCCCCCCAGGGAAAACATACGCTGTCGCACCGCGTTTTTGTGACGATCTTTGTCTGCGCCATGGCGGTTATCGTGGCGTTTACGGTGCTGGGCGCGTTCTTTGTGCAAAACACTTTGGCGGATGCCACGAGTGCCAATCTGGCGCAGGAAACTGAGCTCATTGCTGCCGCCCTCGACGAGCAGCAGGAGCCCATTCCGTTCTTGCGAAGCCTCGATCGCGAGGATCTTCGTATCACGCTGATCAATAAGGACGGATCTGTTGCCTACGACAACGAGGCGTCGCCTTCCACACTGCCCAACCATGGCGATCGCCCCGAGGTCATCGAGGCCTTTGAGAGTGGTTCGGGTTCCGCGGAGCGCGCAAGCTCTACACTCGACGAGATTATGCTGTATCGCGCTGTCACCCTTGATAACGGCCAGGTCGTTCGCTTGGCGCAGGCCCAGCCTGGCGTTGCGGCGATTTTGCTGTCGATGCTGGCGCCGATGCTGCTTATCGCAGCAGCGGGTGCAGTACTCTCGTTTTTTATGGCGCGCCGTGAGTCCCGTGCCATCATCGCGCCGTTGCAAGAGGTGGATTTGGATCACCCACGCCGTAGCTATGAGCACGCCTATGCCGAGATGGTCCCCATGCTTGAGCGTATCGAGTCGCAGCGCCAGGAACTCAAGCGCCAAATGGCGGTGCTAGCGGATAACGACCGTATGCGCCGCGAGTTCACGGCGAATATCACCCATGAGCTCAAGACGCCGCTTACGGCGATTTCGGGCTATGCCGAGCTCATCGCAAATGGCATGGTCGAGGGCGAGGACGACCTGCGCAACTTTGGCGGTCGCATCTATCGTGAGGCGGGCCGCTTGGCAGCGCTTGTCAACGACATCCTTACGCTGTCTAACTTGGACGAGGCCGAACGTGCAACTGAAGGCGAGGCAGTGCCCATTGGGTCCACGGAGCCTATTGAGCTCTCGCGTGCGATCTACGCGGTTGAGCAGCGCCTTGAACAGGTTGCCCGTCAGGCGAATGTGACGATAAGTCATGAGACCAAGCCTGTGGTCATCGAAGGCGTGTCGCGCTTGATTGACGAGCTCATCTATAATCTGGCAAGCAACGCCATCCGCTACAATCGGCCCGGCGGTACGGTTACGCTGCAGTGCGGCACCAACGACGAAGGCCATCCGTTCCTCGCTGTCGCCGACACGGGAATCGGTATCGCGCCTGAAGAACAGGGCAAGGTATTTGAGCGGTTCTATCGCGTGGACAAGAGTAGGTCCAAGGCACGCGGCGGAACCGGCCTGGGGCTTGCCATTGTCAAGCATGCGGCCCTGTATCATCACGCCACGCTCGATCTGTCGAGCGAGTTGGGCGTGGGAACCACCATTACGGTGACGTTTCCCATACAGCAGGACGAGCCATTCGCATAGCGATACAACATAGATATTGATGTAGACGCCGCATTTGACTTTCGGGTGCGGCGTTGTTGTGCAATTTTACGATTGCTTCCGACATTTTTACAGGAGAGCCTGTTTCTTATGTATAGAGTTTGGTCTCGGTAAAAAGATGCGATAACATACGGACAGTTTTGTCAATCCGAACTGGGGAAATGAAAGGCAAGCTGCATGACCCTTCTCGAACTGTTCCAGCTGCTGAAGAAGCACCTCAAGCTGGTCATCACCCTTCCGGTGGTCTGCGCGATCGCTATGGGCATCGTGTCCTTCGTTGCGATGGACAACACCTATACCGCGACGACGAGCATGTACATTCTCGCCAAGACCGACGATAGCGGTCAGATGAGCTACAACGATCTCTCGGCGAGCCAGATGCTTTCCAACGATATCGCCACGCTGCTGGATAGCGATAGCGTTAAGAGCGGCGCCGCCAAAGAACTGGGCCTCACCGATTTGGATGACTACAAGGTGTCTGTTTCCTCCGAGACCACCACGCGTGTCATTACGCTTTCGGTTACCGGCACCGATGCCAAGGAGACGGCTGAGGTCGCAAAGGCCATTGCCAGCTCGGTGAGTACGGTCGCTCAGAACGTCGGCGCTGCCCAGAGCATCAACGTTATCGACGAGGCTAAGACCCCCGAAGCCCCCAGCGGCCCCAAGCGCACGCTGTATATTGCCGTCGCGTTCCTCGCCGGTATCTTTATCGCAGTTGCCTATGTCGTTTTGGCAGACATGCTCAATACCCGCATCCGCGGTGCCGAAGAGGCAGAAGAGCTCCTGGGTATTCCCGTTGTTGGCCGAATTCCGGCTATGAAAGGTGGTAAATAGGCATGGCTAAGGCAAAGAACACCGATAAGCTCGTTGTACAGAATGCCGCCAAGACCCTTCTGGCCAACATCCGCTTTGCGAGCGTGGATGACCCCATTCGCACCATCACCGTTACCTCCTCGATTCCCAACGAGGGCAAGTCTACGGTTTCCATTAACCTTGCTCAGGCAATCGCCACGAGCGGCAAGTCCGTGCTCCTGGTCGAGGCCGATATGCGCCGCAGGTCCCTTTCCGATATGCTCGGCGTTCGTTCGCGCGGCGGACTCTATGCGGTCCTTTCCGAGCAGATCTCCATTGACCAGGCAATTGTCGAGACGGGTCAGAAGAACTTCTACTTCCTCGATGCCGAGCCGCACATTCCCAATCCTGCCGACATCATCGTCTCCCATCGCTTTGCCAAGCTGGTAAAGGCACTGTCCGCCAAGTTCCAGTACGTCATCTTCGATGCTCCTCCGGTCGGCACCTTCATCGATGCTGCCGAGATTGCCAGCTTGACCGACGGCGCGCTGTTCGTGGTGCGCGAGGACTTTACCAAGCGCGAAGAGGCGCTCAACGCTATCGCCCAGCTTAAGAAGTCCGAGAAGGTCAAGCTCATCGGTACCGTCATGAATTACTGTGAGACCGAGACCAGCGAGTACTACTATTCTTACTACACCAAGGACGGTAAGAAGGTTAAGAAGGGCTCCGACGATCAGGGCACTTCCAAAAAGGGCATCTTCACCAACCGAGCAAACGTTTAGTTGATTAAGGCCGACCTATGCGTGACATTCATTGCCATATCTTGCCGGGTGTAGACGACGGCGCCGCCGATCTCGAAGAGAGCTTGGCGATGCTCGAGGCTGCCAAGCGGGCCGGTGTAACCAGAATCGTTTGCACTCCTCACTGCCGTGATCCCTATTTTGATTACGACAAGATGTGGGATGCCTTTGAGCTGCTGCGCGATAACGCTGACGGTTTTCCGCTCCAGATGGGCTTCGAGGTCAACCATCGAAAGCTCGTTGAGCTTGGTATCGATGCCGCGGATCACTTGCATTTCGATGGGACCAACGAGTTTCTGCTCGAGCTTTCGACGCATGCCGATGCGTATGCGTTTAGAGAGTACGAGAACACGATTTACGATTTGCAGTGCCGTGGCTACCAGGTGATCATCGCTCATCCTGAGCGCTATCGTGCGGTTCAAAAGGATGTAAGCGTGGCGGAGCGCCTGGTCGATATGGGCTGCAAGCTGCAGGCTTCGGCGGACTTTATTGCCGGCGGTCGCTTTGGTCGCGAGAAAAAGCCGGCGCAGCGCCTGTTCGATCAGAACCTGTACAGCTTCATCGCGAGCGATGCCCATAACGTGGGTCATTACGACTGCCTGGCGAAGGCTCGCGCGAAGTTTAGCGTGCGCGGAGCTCATTTTCGCTAAAATCTGTCCCTAACGTTCGCGTTGAATGAAAGGGCAGCTATGGATATCCAACTTAAGACGGGATGCTTTGACGACGCGGCGTTGGTGCGCCGCGTCGTTTTTATGGACGAGCAGGGCTACGAGAATGAGTTCGACGCTATCGACGAGGATCCGAACTGCATTCATGTGACACTCTATGTAGACGGCGAGCTTGCCGGCTGCTCGCGCGTGTTTCCCGAGGAACTGGAGTACGCGGCAGATGCCGAAGCCCCAGTTTTGCCGGCGTGCGACTTGGACGAAGGCGTCGCGGCGGGGGAGACCTACATTATGGGGCGCGTGGCCGTGCTGCCGAGCATGCGCCGTCGCGGTTTGGCGAGCAAGATTGTCGAGGCCAGTGATACGTGCGCGCGTGATGCCGGCTCCAAGCTCATTAAGCTGCACGCGCAGGAATACGTGCTACCACTCTATGCCAAGGCGGGTTACACGCAGATTGCCCCGGTGGACTATGAGGATGAAGGCCAGCCCCATGCCTGGATGGCCAAACGGGTCGAGGGTGGCAGATAGGGACGTTCCTTTTCTGCCGGCAGTTGGGGACACTCCTTGGCAATTGGCGCATCAGAGCGTTTGGACATACAGTTTTTCGATTCCGTATGTATATATGCGCGCTAATGGGTTATAAAATCTAAGTCTGAACATAGCAGGTCTGCGATGCGGCTCGGGCAACCGGGCCGTTTTTGCGGACGGGGGTAGCGCGAAAGGACTGCACATGCGTCAATTTAAGACCGAGAGCAAAAAACTGCTCGACCTCATGATCAACTCCATCTACACCAATAAGGAAATCTTCCTGCGCGAGCTTATCTCTAACGCGAGCGACGCCGTCGACAAGCTCAACTTTAAGAGCCTGCAGGACCCGAGCGTCAAGCTCGACCAGGGCGACCTGGCTATTCGCGTCTCCTTTGATAAAGACGCCCGCACCATTACCATCTCGGATAACGGCATTGGCATGACCGCCGAGGAGCTCGAGCGCAATCTGGGCACCATCGCCCATTCCGGCTCCGAGGAGTTTAAGACCGAGAACGCCGAGCAGCAGGGTTCCGATGTCGACATCATCGGTCAGTTTGGCGTGGGTTTCTACTCCGCCTTTATGGTCGCCAGCCACGTAAAGGTTGTCAGCCGCGCCTATGGCGAGGACACCGCCCACGTTTGGGAGTCCGACGGTCTTGAGGGCTACACCATCGAGGATGGCGAGCGCGCCGAGCACGGCACCGATGTCATCCTGACGCTGCGCGAGAACGAGAAGCTCGACGCCGACGGCGAGGCCGAGACCTACGATCGCTTCCTGACCGAGTGGGGCCTCAAGAGCCTGATTCAGCAGTACAGCAACTATGTGCGCTACCCGATACAGATGATGGTGTCCAAGAGCCGCCAGAAGCCCAAGCCCGAGGATGCTGGCGATGACTACACGCCCGAGTACGAGGACTACCAGGAGCTCGAGACCGTCAATTCCATGACACCGATCTGGAAGAAACGCAGCTCCGATGTCGAGCAGAAGGACTACGACGAGTTCTACAAGTCCACATTCCACGACTTTGACGATCCCGCGCGCACTATCAGCTTCCACGCCGAGGGCACGCTTGAGTACGATGCGCTGCTGTTTGTGCCGGGTCGCGCCCCGTTCGATCTGTACAGCAAGGACTATGAGAAGGGCCTGGCGCTCTACAGCTCTAACGTGCTGATTATGGAGAAGTGCGACGACCTGCTGCCCGACTACTACAACTTTGTCCGTGGCGTCGTGGACTCTGCCGACGTGTCGCTCAACATCTCGCGTGAGACGCTGCAGCAGAACCGTCAGCTTAAGGCTATTGCCAAGCGTGTGGAAAAGAAGATCACCGCCGACCTTGAGGATATGCGTGACAACGATCGCGAGGCCTACGAGAAGTTCTTTGAGAACTTTGGCCGCGGTCTTAAGTACGGCATCTACTCGAGCTATGGCATGAAGGCCGATGAGCTCGCCGACCTGCTGCTGTTCTGGTCTGCCAAGGAACAGAAGATGATTACCCTGGCCGAGTATGCCAAGGGTATGCCCGAGGATCAGAAGGCCATCTACTACGCCGCCGGCGACTCGCGTGAGCGCTTGGCCAAGATGCCCGTGGTAAAGGGCGTGCTCGAGCGCGGCTATGACGTGCTGTTGCTGACGCAGGATGTGGATGAGTTCACGTTCCAGGCTATGCGTGAGTACGTTGCCGCCGATATGCCTAAGATCTACGAGGACGACGCCGCCCGCGAGGCTGCCGAGAAGGCCGTTGCCGACGGTGCCGAGCCCGAGGTCGAGGATCGTCACCTGGAGCTCAAGAACGTCGCGACTGGCGATCTTGATCTGGCGACCGAGGACGAGAAGAAGGAGGCCGAGGACGCCACCAAGGAAAACGAGGACCTCTTTAGCGCCATGAAGGAGGCGCTCGGTGACAAGGTCGAGAAAGTTGCCGTCTCCGCGCGCCTGACCGATGCCCCCGCTTGCATCACCACCGAGGGTCCGCTTTCGCTCGAGATGGAGAAGGTGCTCCAGAAGGGACCCGAGGGCGCGCCCGACGGTATGCCCAAGAGCCAGCGCGTGCTCGAGCTCAACGCCAAGCACCCGGTCTTTGACAAGCTTGTCGCCGCCCAGAAGGCAGGCGACGCCGACAAGATCAAGCAGTACTCCGGTCTGCTCTATGACCAGGCTCTGCTGGTCGAGGGCATTCTGCCTGAGGACCCCGTTGCCTTCGCGGCGGCTGTCTGCGAGCTGATGTAACTAGGGTGTTACGCGGTTCTACGAACCGCGTAACCACTCGACGCTGCCCTTCGTTCCGCCGTTCTAACGAACGGCGGACCAGCCGACGCTGCGCGGGCACCAGAGCGACAACTTGTCATTCAAAGAGGACGGCATGACCAGAAGGTCTATGCCGTCCTCTTTTCATGCCAATTTGTTCGCTCTGGTGACCGCTCGCTGGCATTACCAAAACATCGACGGTCCAATAATGATCCCTTGGGGACGGAGAAAAAGTGGTCGTTGGGGACGTTCTTGTTTGACTGGTCGTTTAAGAACGCCCCCGATGACTATTCGGATTGTTAATTTGTGCGGGTTGTGGTTTTGCGACCTGCTGAAATTTGAGATACTGTACAACTGTACGTTAACTAATCTTCGTAGTATATTGCTACCCGCAAAACTCAATACCATTGTGCTTCGAGACGCTAAAGCGCCTACGTACAATGGTTGTTGATAGTACGATTTGATTCAACGACAGGATGGATGGTCCAAGCGTGAGTCTCGGCAGCAAACTATCCGATGCAAAGGTCTCCTTTGCGATATTCAAGCGCGACATTAAGCGACTGCTTGTGAACCCCGTCGCCTTGGTGGTTACCCTGGGCGTGTGCGTTATCCCCTCGCTGTACGCTTGGTACAACATCGTGGCTAACTGGGATCCATATGGAAACACCCAGGGCATTAAAATCGCTATCGCCAACAACGATCAGGGCACCCAGAACGACCTAGTGGGCGAGCTCAATGCGGGCGATAAGGTGGTCGACCAGCTCAAGGAAAACGATCAGCTGGGCTGGACCTTCGTCGACTCGGCTGCCGATGCCAAAGAGGGTGTCGAGAGCGGGGAATACTACGCGGCGATCGTAATCCCCAAGAACTTCTCCGACAATCTTGTCTCGATGCTCGATGGCAATTACCATCAGCCGAAGCTCACCTATTACGTCAATGAGAAGAAGAGCGCCATTGCGCCCAAGGTCACCGATACCGGTGCCAACACCATCGAGGAGCAGATCAACTCGGAGTTTGTCTCCACGGTGGGCGAGACCGTAGCGGGCATCGCCAAGGATGCCGGCATCGATTTTAAGGATAAGACCGCCCAGGTTCAGGATTCGCTGACGAGTTCGGTGTCCGAGGCATCCGACACCTTGGGTGAGGTGCGCGATTCGATTGGCGATATGAATGCCGCCATCGATAAGACGAGTGGCGCTATCGCCTCGGCTGATGCGGCGCTTGCCGGCTTGCAAGGTCAGGCACCGTCGCTGACGCAGGCAATCTCCCAGGGCAACGACCTGCTGGGCGAGGCTCGCGCCACGGCGGGCAACTCTATCACCTCGCTCTCCAAGGCACTCTCGGAAGGTAGCCTTGCACTCACCAAGACGTCAGCCTCCGCGAACGCTGCGATTGGCAAGCTAACGGGTACGGTCACATCTACGACCACCCGCATCGACAACTCGCTCGAGTCTCTCCAGGCGACGATCGATCACAATAAGGCCGTTATCGGGCGCTTGGAGATTCTCGTTAATGACACGTCGACAGGTTCCGAGGAAATTGACGCGCGCATTGTATCGACCATCGATTCGCTTCGCGAGCAAAACCAGAAGCTGCAGAGCATCAAGGATGGCCTTTCTGCACAGTCGAGCGCCATGGCAAACGACGCTACGGCAATCTCGAACGCGAGCAACGCACTCAACGCGGCAATTCAGACCGGTACGGCTAGCCTCGGTCAGGCTCAGACCGATCTGGGTCAGAACGCACTTCCGAAGGCTTCGAGCGCGCTTGATTCCTTTGCCGCCGTTTCGGGCGATTTGACCGGCATTGTGTCGGGTATGACCCCCACGATAGCGAGCGCGCGCGGCACGCTGGCGCAGCTCGACGCCACGCTCAAGCAGGCAAAGACCACACTGTCCCAAACCGACGCCTCCCTTGCCAAGGTTCAGGACAAGCTCGCGACCGCCGCCAATGACATTGCGGCGCTGCGGACCTCTGAGTCTATGGGCGAGTTAGCCGACCTCATGGACGTCGACGTCAATGACGTGGCAGATTTCATGGCATCTCCGGTTGAGCTGACGTCCAAGTCAATCTATCCGGTCAAGAGCTTTGGCTCGGGCATCGCGCCCTTCTACACCAATCTGGCGCTGTGGGTAGGCGGCTATGTGCTCATCGCTATCTATAAACTCGAGGTCGACCGCGAGGGCATCGGTAGCTTTACGGCGCGTCAGGGCTACTTTGGCCGCTGGCTGCTGCTGGTGATCCTGGGCGCGTTCCAGGCCATTATCGTTACGGTGGGCGACCTGGTCATTGGCGTTCAGTGCGTCAATCCGCTGCTCTTTGTACTGGGCGGCATCGCTATTTCGTTCACCTACGTCAATATCATCTATGCGCTGTCCACTACGTTTAAGCACATCGGCAAGGCAATCGGCGTCATTCTGGTTATCGTGCAGATTCCGGGTTCGTCGGGCATGTATCCCATCGAGATGATGCCCGGCTTCTTCCAGTGGCTGCACCCGCTGCTGCCCTTTACCTACGGCATCAATCTGCTGCGCGAGACCGTCGGCGGCATGTACTCGTTCAACTATCTGTTTAACCTGTGCATTCTGGGCGTGTTCTTGATCGTGGCGCTCTTTATCGGTCTGCAGCTGCGTCCGCTGCTGCTCAACCTCAATCTGCTCTTTGATAAGCAGCTTTCCACGACGGGTCTCATGATCTGCGAGTCCAACGACCTACCGCGCCAGCGCTATTCGCTGCGCACGGCCATGCGCGTCATGCTCGATTCGGATTCGTACCGTCGCGAGCTGCTCGATCATGCCGTGGCGTTTGAGCATCGCTACCCGTACTACATCAAGGGCGGTTTTGCCGCCGTGGTGGGCGTTCAGGTCCTGCTCTTTGTCCTGTCGACGGTTCTCGATATCGACAATAACGGCAAGATCATCCTGCTGGTCATTTGGATCATCTCGGTTATTGCCATCTGCGGCTGGCTTATCAATATCGAATATATCCGCGCGAGCCTCAATACCCAGATGCGCATCTCGGCGCTTTCGGATGAGGACCTGCGTCGCGAGATGCGCGAGCACACAGCGGCGATCCCTGCCGCTCGTCGCATGTTCGGCTTGAATGCGAGCGAGCGGGGGTCTGAACCCAAGACTCAGGCTGTCAGCCAATGTGGTCATCGCGATGCGGTCCATGTGCCCGAGAACGGGGATGACACGTTTGTGATGAACGAAAAGAACGCCCCGCTTGGCAAGCACTCCAAAGGAGGTGAGGCATAAATGAAGAACATCCTGCATCTGTTTAAGCGCGATGTCCAAAACGTGTCTCGCTCCGTAATCGGCTTGGTTGTCGTGATGGGCCTCATTATCGTGCCGTGTCTGTACGCATGGTTTAACATCGCCGGCAGCTGGGATCCGTACGGCAACACCGGAAACCTCAAGATCGCTGTGGTCAACACCGATGAGGGCTACGAGAGTGATCTGATTCCCGTCGAGATCAACGTGGGCGAAAACGTTACCGCCGCTCTGCGTGGTAACGAGAACTTTGACTGGATTGTGCTCAACGATCGCGATAAGGCTATCGACGGTGTTAAGTCGGGCGCTTACTATGCGGCCGTCGTAATCCCTAAGAGCTTTAGCTCCGACATGATGACGCTCTTCTCGACCGACGTGAAACACGCCGATATCGAGTTCTATGAGAACCAGAAGGCCAACGCCATCGCCCAGATCGTGACCGAAAAAGGCTCGAGTGCCGTTCAGAACCAGGTCAACGAGACCTTTACCAAGACCATCACGACCATCGGCCTTAAGACAGTGTCCAGCCTGCTCGATTACATGAGCACCGACCAAGTGAGCAACTTTATCGCCAACCTGTCCTCGACGCTGGGCGATTCGGTCGAGGACCTGCAGGACATCAAGGCCAGTGCGACTTCGCTTGCGGGCATCTTGAGCTCCACGTCCGATTCACTGACATCGGCGGGCGGCATGCTCAAGCAGACGGGCACCGTTGATGAGTCGACGAAGCAGCTGATGGAGCACGCCAAGAGCGGCATCAATGATTCCAGGGAAGCGCTCAAGGCCGCCAACGATGCCGTTGACGCGGCGATTGACGGAAGCGCGGGCTCGTTCGACAACGTGTCCGCCGAGCTTGCGAAGGCATTCGATGCCGCGAATCAGCATGTTTACCTTACGGTGTCTCAGCTCAACGAAGCCGCAGCGGCGCTCAATACGCGTGCTGACGATATCGATGCGATGGCCGATCAGCTCCGCAACCTTGCCGACCAGGTGAGTGACGACAAGTTCAAAGACGGTCTCAAGTCCGTTGCTACGTCGCTGGGCAGAATTGCCGTGGAGTACCGCAACAATGCGAAGGACCTGACGGCGACCGCAAAGTCCCTTTCGGACGGCATGGCGGAGGTCAACAACTCGCGTGCCGAGGTCGACCAGGCCATCGCCGATGCCAAGGCGGGTATCTCGGGAGCCAAGTCCGACTACGATTCCACGTTCTCGGTTAAGGCCAAGGAGCTTAAGAAGACCATCTCGGGCGTTCTGGATTCCCTGAACGGTATCTCGGGTGACTTGGATAGCGCCGTGAGCGGTCTGACCGACGCCTCTGGCTCGCTCGCAAAGGGTCTGTCCAAAGCCGCAAAGCTCGTCAACAAGGCTTCTGACCAACTGGGTGAGGCGTCGGACAAGATTAGCGCTTTCAAGGACGAGCTCGACGGTGCTCTTATGTCGGACGATCTGGCCACGATCAAGACGATGATCGGCAACGATCCCGAGGGTCTGGCCGTGTCGCTTTCTGGCCCCGTTGCGCTCGATCGCAAGCCGGTCTATCCGATCCGCAACTACGGTTCGGCCATGGCGCCGTTCTACACGATTTTGTCGCTGTGGGTGGGCTCGATTGTTCTGGCGGCCATGATGAAGGTCTCGGTTGACGATGAGCTCATCAACGAGCTCATCCCCGTGCGCCTGCACGAAATCTACCTGGGCCGTTACCTGTTCTTTGGCGGTCTGGCTCTGCTGCAGGCAACGCTCGTGTGCGCGGGCGACATCCTGTTCTTTGGCATCCAGTGCGACAACCCGCTGCAGTTTGTGCTGGCGGGCTGGGTTGCGAGTCTCGTGTTCTCCAATATCGTCTACACGCTTACGGTGTCGTTTGGCGATATCGGCAAGGCCCTGGCCGTTGTGCTGCTGGTCATGCAGGTCGGCGGTTCGGGCGGCACGTTCCCCATCGAGATGACCGGCCCCGTGTTCCAGGCGATCTACCCGTTCCTGCCGTTTACCCACGGCATCAACGCCATGCATGCCGCCATGGCCGGCGCCTACCATATGGAGTACTGGATTGAGTTGGGCATTCTGGCGAGCTATCTGATTCCGTCGCTGGCCCTGGGTGTGGTCTTCCGCCGCCCGGTCATCAAAGCCAACGACTGGATTATCGAAAAGCTGGAGTCAACCAAATTGATTTAGCGCGACAATGTGGCGTTGACGGAACATCGAGGCCTTCCGGCTCGACGCTTTAGTTGAGTGAATTGCATGAGCTGCTTGGTTGTTGCTACAGTAGCGGGGCGTGCCGGGGGTCCGGCGCGTCCCGTTTTTATTTGACCATGAGGCGGCACGCAGCCATACGCGTGCGGACACCACGCCCAGATTGAGTGCGAGGATGTTCCATGGCCCAATACGCTGCCAACGAAATCGAAAACATGCCCGATAGCCCTGTAGCCCGTGAGGATTTGGGCGCGGGTGGTATTCCCCGGGGTGCCGGCGCACGCTCGCCGTTGTTCTGGAAAGTTCTACTGCTTTCGGTGGCGATTATCTGGGGCTACTCCTTTACCACTATGAAGGACGCACTCGACACCATTCCGGTGTTCGAGCTGGTCTATGTTCGCTTTCTCCCGGCATCACTGGTTATGTTTGCAATTTTCCATAAGCGCATCATCGCTCATTTCAATGCCCGCAACCTGATCGTCGGGCTTGGCATGGGCGCGCTCATGTGGGGTGCCTACGGTTTGCAGACGATCGGCCTGGCACAGACCACGGCGGGCAAGAGCGCTTTTTTGACCGGCACGTATTGCATCCTTGTGCCGTTTGCAAGCTATGTCCTGAGCGGTGAAAAGCTTACCCGGTATAACCTGGGTGCAGCGTTGTTGTGCCTGGTGGGTATTGGCCTGGTAGCGCTCGATAGCGTCGAGTTCAATGCCGGCGATGTTATTACCTTGGGCGGCGCGATCTTCTTCGCCATCCAGATGGCGGTGACTGCCAAGTACGGTCGCAAGATGGATATCAACGTCATCACGTTTTGGATGTTTGTGGGCAATGGCGTTTTGAGCTTAATCACGTCGCTACTATTCGAGACTCAGGCGCCTCTGTCCGTGTGGACGCCGAGTTTTATCGGCGTGATGGTCTTCCTCTCGGTGGGCTGCACGTGCGTGGCACTGCTCGTCCAAAACGTCGGTCTGGCGCACGTCCCGGCCTCGACGGGCTCGTTGCTTCTTTCGATGGAGTCGCCCTCGGGTGTGCTGTTCTCGGTGTTGTTGATGGGGGAGGCGCTCACCTCGCGCCTGCTTGCCGGCTTTGCGCTCATCTTTTTGTCGATTATCTTGAGCGAGACGCATTTCGATTTCTTGCGCCGAAAATCTCGCCCGCAATTGTAAACAACTTGTTGCGCCGCCCTCCCAGGGCGGCGTTTTTTATGTCATGCCCTTACAGTTGTGCCTTGCACTTTACGCTGTCAAAGTGCGTGCTGCAAAAACGTTACTGGAGGGCATCTATGGCACCAGCTCTGTCCGATCTTCAACCGCAACCAGCGCCCAAGGCCACCCCGGCAGCGCAAGACGCTATCGGTGACGGTCTTGTTGCCGAGGCTCAAGCTTTTGCAGACAAGCTTGCTGCGTGGCGCCACGATCTGCATCAGACGCCCGAGTTGGGTAATTGCCTTCCGCAAACCTCTGCGTATATCCAGGCACGTCTGACCGAGATGGGCATCCCGTTCGCCACGCTCGTCGACGGCTCCTGTGTTGTGGGCCTCATCGGTGCCGGTGCGGCCGTGGCGGCCCAGGGCAACGGTACGTGCACGGACGATCAGGCCGGCACGGTCATCATGCTTCGCGGCGACATGGATGCCCTTCCCGTCGCGGAAGAGTCGGGCGAGCCTTTTGCCTCTGTCAACGGCTGCATGCATGCTTGCGGCCACGATATGCATGCGACGGCGCTGCTCGGCGCGGCCCGTTTGCTCAAGGCCCGCGAGTCCGAGCTTGTCGACGCTAACGCCACAGTTAAGTTGCTGTTCCAGCCGGGCGAGGAAACCTTTGAGGGTGCCCGCGCCGCCATCGCCGACGGTCTGCTGCAGAACCCGCGTCCCCAGGCCGCCTTTGCCATGCATGTCAATAGCCAGTCGCCGCTTGGCCTGGTGCTCTATGGGAGTCCGGCGCTCTCGGGCGTGTACGGTTTCCGCATCACGCTGCAGGGCAAGGGTGGCCACGGTTCCAGCCCCGAGATTTGCATCGACCCCATCACGGCCGGCGTGCATGTGCACCTGGCGCTTCAGGAGCTTATCTCTCGCGAGGTGCCGGCGGCCAAGGAGGTCGCGCTTACCGTGGGTAAGTTCGCTGGCGGTTTGGCGGCCAACGTCATCCCCGACACCTGCGTGCTCGAGGGAACGTTGCGCGGCTTCGATGTCGAGCTCATGGCGCATCTTAAGACCCGCATCGCCGAGGTCGTCAATGGCGTCGCGGCAACGTATCGCACGCCGGCGACCATCGAGACGCTCTCGGATGTTCCGCCGCTCGTACTCGATGACGATATGACCCAGGCATCGCTGGGCTATGTGGGCGCGACATTGCCCAAGGCAGCTTTCCTGCCGTTGTTCCACGCCATGGCGAGCGAGGACTTTGCGTTGATCTCGAGCGAGATCCCGAGTGCGTACTTTACCGTGGGCGCTGCCGTGACTGATACGGACGAGCATTTTGCTCAGCATCATCCCAAGGCGCGCTTTAACGATGCAGAACTGCCGCTCGGTGCCGCGGCCTATACCGCCGTCGCTTTGGGCTATATCGCCGACCACCGGTAGCACCCAACCTTGCCTTTCAAGCCTGCGGGCATGGCCGTAAGGCCTATGCCCTTGTCTTTCAAGGCAATCTTGGGCACTACCGGCGCCCGGCGCCGGCTATTCGTTTGTTAAATAAGGAGCAGTATGTCCCAGCAGCGTAAGTTCTTCCCCGGCTGGCTCGTGGTGGCCTCTGGCTTCGTGATCATGGCCACGTGCTACACGATTTTCGTCAACTGCATGAGCCTGTTTCAGCCGCTGATCGTCAGCGATCTGGGCATCACGCTTGCGCAGTACAACATCTCCAACGCCATCTCCACTGTGGTGAGCGTTATCGGCTCGCTTGTCATTGGCCATGTCGCCGATAAAGTAAGCGGCCGCGTTTTGGGCTCCCTCACTGTAATCGCCACCTCTGCCGTTCTTGCCGGCATGAGCTTTGTCGGTGAGCTGTGGCAGGTCTACGTGCTCTTTGCCGTCTCGGGCTGCTTTGCCGTCGCCTCGACCCGCCTGCTCATCAGCCTAGTGACCGCCAACTGGTTTACGGCCAAGCGAGGCCTTGCCATCTCCATCGCACTTTCGGGCTCGGGCTTTGGCGGCGCTATTCTGTCTCCCATCGTGAGCTCGCTCATCGTGAGCGTTGGCTGGCGTTCCGCCTTTCTGGTGCTCGCGGCTATCTGCATGGTGGCGGCGCTGCCCATCACGGCCTATTCCTTCCGCACCAAGCCTTCCGAGATCGGTCTTAAGCCGCTCGGCGAGAATCCAGGCGACCCGTCTGCTTCTGCCACGGGTGATAAGAACGAGAAGGCAGCCCCCGAGGTTAGCGTCGGCTGGTCTCGTATCAAGAAGAGCCCGGCATTTTGGCTGCTCGTCGTCGCCTTCCTCTTTATGGGCTTGGTCAATGGCGCCATCCTGCCCAACCAGGTTACCAACATGACGAGTGTTACCGTCAACGGCGCCAAGATCGTCACGGGCGGCCACGATCCCATGTGGGCAGGTACCGTGCTTTCGGCCTACATGGTCACCGTCGTTATCGCCAAAATTTCGCTCGGTGCCATCTATGACCGCTTTGGCCTGCGCTTTGGCAATATCCTTGGATCCGTTGCGTGTATTGTCGCCTGTGTGGCGCTGTGCTTCCCGACGACGGACCTTGGTCCTATTGTCGCTGCTGTGAGCTTTGGTGTTGGAACGTGCATGGGCACCATCACGCCTACCATCGCCGCGTCCAAGCAGTTTGGCATGGCCGACCTCGGCAAGGTCACGGGCACCATTACCTCGCTCGAGATGGTCGGCGGCACCGTGGGCGCCATTGTCTCGGGCGTGCTGTTCGATGCCACGGGCTCCTTTGCGAGCACCTGGATTGTGTGCCTGGCGTGCTCCGTGGTCATGCTCGTGTTCCTGCTGGCATCCGAGCCCATCGCCGCCAAGCTGCGCGCAAGCGTGGCGGGGGAGTAGCGGGTCGCCGCCTATTCCTGTTTGCCTGTTCTGCCCGTGGCTGCCCTGGAAGCCGAATGGATGCTCGTACCGTCATTCGGTTTCCAGGGCAGCCA